>JAFDIX010000640.1 GCA_019307805.1 Deltaproteobacteria bacterium
CCATCAGGATGCCCTGCGGATCCTCGAGGAAGTGGGGCTCAAATGTGCGTCACGGGAAATTCGAAGTATTTTTGAGGAAACGGGAATGGCTGCCTATGATGAGACAACCGGGCACCTCCATGTCCTGGGCCCCCTGGTGGAACAGGCCCTGACCACTGCCCCGAAGCGGGATCAATACTGGATCGGTGAAAATTCCTTTGGGGTCGGAGGAACCGCACCTTTTGTCTATGACGATCAGACAGGCGAACTTGTCGAGCCCACCTTTTCGCACCTGGCAAGGATCGCCAGAATTGTCAATGAGGCGGACGAGGTCCAATTTATGGCGCGGGGCGTCCTTATCAAAAAGCAGGAAGTGAAGGTCATGGACACCATCATTGAACACTGCGACAAACCCATCTATGTGGCGGCCATTACGGAGGAGGGCATTGCTCGTGCAGAGGGCATCCATCATTCCCGTGGAAACATAACCGTGCAGTTTTCCATTATCAACAGCCCACTGAATATCATTGAAAGCATGGTGGATCCTTTTCTTTCCTGTGTCAGGAAAGGGCTCCCCATCTATGTTTCCAGCATGCCCATGGCAGGCCTCTCGGCCCCCTATTCCATGTCCGGCCTGTTGACCCTGACCCATGCCGAAGGGCTCTTCGGGATCACGCTGGCCCAGTTGCTGAATCCGGGTATTGTGGTGGTCCATGCAGGCCTGCCTTCCATCGCCAATATCCGGAAAAACTATGCCGTCGACCTGGGGCTTGTATCCCACAACATTGCAAACCTGCTTCAAGAAAAGATCAATAAAATGTTGGATATTCCCTCCATACAGACCGCCTGCACCACAAGCCAGGATACCCCCAACAAGCAGGCCGAGGAGGAGGGTGTCAGGGGCTTTGCCCTTATGAAGAAGCATGGGTTTCACCAAATGCGACACGCCTTTGGTTTTCTCAAGGAACTCATCTCCTTCTCCATTGCAAAACTGGAGCGCCACATAGAGCTGTGCCGTGACACAGGCCAGGATCTGACTCCGGAATGTGAGTTAGAGCCCTATGATCCGGAGGGTCTGGATGCCATAAAGCGCAACGGCAGCAGTGCCAATTACATGCGTGATGACCACACGGTCAAAAATATGGGGCAGGCTTTCCTGATGTAGCCCTATTTCTCCACTTGACCATTTTCAGAATAGAATCATATGATTACCCGGTAACAGGCGTTTTCTATTTTGGGAGGTGCGCAACATGAAAGTAACCCTGTGCCAGACCAATCCCTCGCTTCTGGATGTGCAGGCCAACCTCGAGGAAATCCTGGAAAAGATTGCCCTGGAAAAAGAGAGGGGTGCGGATCTAATCGTGTTTCCGGAGTTGGCACTCACAGGATATTTCGTGGGGCAGCGGTACCATGAGGTGGCCCTGCGGCTGGATTCCCCGGAAATAAATAGACTGGCCGCCGCCACCCGGGACACGGCGGCGGTGGTGGGCTTTATCGAGGAATCCCCTTCATTGAATTTCTACAACTCCGCCCTGGTGGCCGTGAACGGCAGCGTCGCGTTCGCCTACCGCAAGCTCAACTTGCCCAATTACGGGGTGTTCGAGGAAAGGAAATACTTTTCCAGCGGGAAGCAGGTCCCGGTTTTCAAACTCGATGATTTTTCCGTGGCGGTCTTTATCTGTAACGATTTGTGGCACCCGTCACTTCCCTACCTCGGGGTCTGTCAAAAGGCAGACATCTTTGTCACCATATTCAATTCATCCCTGGGTTCCATGGGTACGGAGTTCAGCAATATTGAGAGCTGGGAGATCATCAACAAGTTCTATGCCCGTGTCTTCGGGATCTACAATATCTGCGCCAACCGGGTGGGAACGGAGTCCTGGGAGATGAAGAGGTCCATCGCAGCCGCAGAAGCCGAGCGGATCGCGTGCACCGATGCCCCCAATCCGGTTTTTGATGAACAGTCCTTCCGTTTCTGGGGGGGCAGCGAGATCATCAACCCCTTTGGCCAGACAGTTGCCAAGGCCGCCCTTTATGAGCCGGATGTGATCTCAGCCGACCTGTCCAGGGAGCTCCTGCGCAGGAAGCGCATTATGCTGCCCTACCTGAGAAACGATGATCCTTACTTTACATTCAGGGAACTGCAGCGCATCCTTTACGGGAAAGGTGAGCGCCAGAAAACAGCAGGGGAAGACATAGATCTTTTAGAATGAGGAATAGGATGTCTTTTCTCAGGATAACTGTCCGACCTTAAAACAGATCGTTATTTTTGCGGTTTTCAGCCAATGGCAATCACCCCAATCTCAAGCGTGAGGGGTTTTCCCGCCAGAGGGTGATTCGTGTTAAACCCCTGAAAGGCATCATCAAAAAGCGGAACAGGCTGGGTGCCTTTCTCAGATTGGGAAAACGTTATTCGATAACTGCCTCAATGCCCCGCAGATTGTCTATTTTTGTGACATCTGCACATCTAAATGTTCTTATTGTCATACACCCTTTCATCCTGAAAAAAATATAACTGTCCTCAGCCCATCATTCACCCCATCCGTTTATAGGTTGAATTAAGGTCTGGGGATATAGCATTTCACTTCAACAAAAAATTTAAGACCTACAGATCAATGTATAAGGATAGAGAAGATAGTCCAAGGAAAAAGAGGGTAGACACAAAAGCGGACGCCAAATGGGATGTCGGAAATGTATCCGGATGAACCTCTTGGAGGGATAAATGGCTGGAACCTTTTAGGAGAGGAGACGATGGCAGACATGTCAACCGATCACTCTCGGAAGCGTTTGTAGGTATAAAAGGGCAGATTTATTATCCTGGAAAAGGAGGT
>JAFDIX010000641.1 GCA_019307805.1 Deltaproteobacteria bacterium
ACCTGACAAGGATGTTCGCTTAACCAGGGTTGACTTTTTTGACATGGGTATGGCCCTTGCCAGAGGTGGTATTGATGCCTTTCTTTCAGGGGAACCTTTTCCAACCCTTGCAGTGCATCAGGGTTATGGAAGGATTCTTTCTTATCCTTACTATGGTGAATCCATCGGGACCATCAACGCGGGGATGCTCGTGAAGCGAAAAACCATTGAGGAAAGCCCCGAACTTGTTTACCGGTTAGTCCTATCTCATGCCCGTGCGACCCAATACTTAAAGGCCCATGAAGACGAATGGCTGAAAAAGGCCTCAACATTCGGGACTCCGCTGGAGATCCTCAGAAAGGCCGCACCCAACATGGAACTGGCCTGGGAAATGGATGAGTCTTTTGTTAAAAAGGTTAAAACTCTTGGCGAGCGAATGCAGGCTTTGGGAGTTATTGAGAAACAGCCAAATTATAAAAAACTCTTTGATTTATCTTTTGTGAAGAAGGTTAGAGCAAATCGCTGATAGAGGTTTAAACTCGGGGGTAAAAATGATAAAAGAGAAAAATACGAAACTTTACAATTCCGTGTTTCAAATCTTACCTTGGGTCATCCCCACCATGTTCATGCTTATATGGATCATCGTCAGTGAAACCGGACTTATACCAACATATCTGCTGCCTCATCCTGTAGAGATTGGTAAGGCTGGTTACACATATATTTTTGACAATCCTGGTGAGGCGCCATTCGCAGGCCGATTCCTGAACGACGCAGGGGCAAGTCTCATTAGAGTTGGAAGTGGATTTGCCTTTGCAGTCTTTTTTGGGCTTCCTTTGGGAATTGTTTCAGGACGTCTCTCCCTTGTCCGGAAGCTCATGAGTGCTACCATCAATGCTCTGAGAGCAGTTCCAGGAATAAGTTGGTTGCCGCTGGCCATGATCTGGTTCGGGATTGGTATCAAGACAACGATTTTTCTGGTCGCATTGGCAGCTTTCTTTCCTATTTACCTTAATGCCGCAGCAGGAGCCAGGCAGATCAACCCACTTCTTCTCCAGGCAGGAGCCATGATGGGAGTAAACAGGCTGCGTGGCACCTTTGCTATCCTTCTCCCAGGCGCCATGCCACAAATAATGACCGGGCTACGCCTGGGCCTGGGTATTTCATGGGCTTACCTTGTCCTGGGAGAACTGACAGGCGTTCCGAATGGTCTTGGCGCGGTTATCATGGATGCCCGTATGTTAGGCCGCATCGATATTATTGTGGTTGGAATTATCATTATCGCAGTTATAGGGAGAGCTAGTGATCAACTCTTAAAGACCTCAATGAGATTCTGTTTCAAAAGCGCAAGGAGAATGTCGTGAAACCCAACCTGGCACCCATCTCTAAAGCGTGCCCAATGATACGGGGACCAATTCTTGAGATTAACAGTCTCAGGAAGGTCTTTCATATCGATGGGTCTTCCCTTACCGTATTGGATGGTATCGACTTCAGCGTCGATAAGGGAGAGATGATCTGTATCCTGGGGCGCAGTGGGTGCGGGAAATCAACGCTCTTAAAAATGCTGGCTGGTTTTTTGTCTCCCAGCTCGGGTGAGATACTCTTGAACGGCAAACCAGTGGCAGATCCCGGACCTGACCGTTGTGTGGTTTTCCAGGAGGACACACTGTTCCCATGGTTGACGGTAAAGGAAAATATCGCATTTGGTCTAAAGGGTCGAGCAAGAAACAAAAAGACTTTTGACGAGGAAGTAGAGCGTTTCCTTTCCCTTGTGGGATTGAGTGAGTTCAGAAACTACCTTCCACGGGAGATCTCCGGAGGTATGAAACAACGGGTAGCTCTGGCGAGAGTGCTGATTCTTAAGCCGGAAGTGTTGCTTATGGACGAACCCTTCGCATCTCTGGATGCCCAGACTCGGGATGAAATGCAAAACTTCCTACTCTCACTCTGGGAAAACCTGTCCCATACTATCATTTTTGTGACACACGATGTAACCGAGGCGGTGACCCTGGCGGACAGAATTCTTGTTATGAATAAGGACCCGGGACGCATCCGTGAAGAGATTAGGGTTGATCTTCCCCGGCCCAGAAAAAGGGAAAAGAGCGATTTTCTCTTTTTCAGCCGTAAATTATACGAAGGCCTTCGTGAGTAAATGGCAGCGAACAAACAGACCATTATAATAGAATCCAATGCCGCAGGTCTGGCGCGCAAAGGAGCAGAGATATTTTCCAAAGTCGCCAAAGAGAGTGTCGGCCTGAGAGGACGCTTTGCCGTGGCCATTTCGGGCGGCTCCACACCAAGGTACATGTACGGAATACTGGCTAAAGAACCCTACCTGTCGGATATTCCGTGGGAGAAGACACACATATTCTGGGTTGACGAGCGCTGTGTCCCGAAAAATGACCCTGCCAGCAATTTTGGCTTAGCGAGAAAAGACTTTCTTGACAAGATTCCCATTCCACAAAACCAGGTCCATCCCATGCCAGTAGAAGCTTCTCCCGATAAAGGAGCAGGGATATACCAGGGTGTACTGATAGATTTATTTCACCTGCAAAAGGGGGAATCCCCGGTCTTTGATTTAATATTCCTTGGCACAGGCAAGGATGGACACACGGCCTCTTTGTTCCCAGGGCAAAAGGCACTGGATGAGATGGAAAAACTTGTAATATCTGTTAAAGGAGGCGATCCCCATGTAAGCCGTCTCACCATGACCTTTCCTGTTCTTAATCATGCAAAAAGAATTATATTCATGGTTTCAGGAAAAAATAAGGCGGATATAGTCAAAACAATCTTTGAATTTCCCAAAGCCCAGTTGCCGGCCCAAAGAATTCAA
>JAFDIX010000642.1 GCA_019307805.1 Deltaproteobacteria bacterium
CCGGATCTTCCCGAACCCTATATCCGCCTGGGTGGAGTGACCTTTGTATGTGTTCATTTGATCCTATATGGTATCCTGATAAAAAAACACGGTGTTTTTAAGGGGCGTAAGACGCAGCGCACTCCCTGAGAGGAGAGATGAAGGATTGATTTCCGTGGTCCGGGTGATTCTTCACATTGACATGGACGCATTTTATGCGTCAGTGGAGCAGGCGGATAATCCTGCACTGAAGGGGAAACCTGTCATTGTGGGCGGGACATCCAATAGGGGAGTTGTCTCGGCAGCAAGTTATGAAGCCAGAGAATACGGCATCCATTCGGCCATGCCAATTTTTCAGGCAAAGAAAAAGTGTCCGCAAGGTGTGTTTTTGCCGGTGAGGATGGCACGTTACAAGCTGGTCTCTCGAAAAGTGATGCATGTGTTGGGAGGATTTTCTCCTCTGGTGGAACAAATATCCATTGATGAGGCCTATATGGATGGCACTGGGGGTGACAGGCTCTTTGGAACCCCCGAAGCCCTCGGGCAGGAGGTTAAAGGGCGCATAGGCGAGACCACTTCCCTGAGTTGTTCCATAGGAATAGCACCCAACAAATTTCTGGCCAAGGTTGCCTCTGACATGGACAAGCCGGACGGCCTGACCATTATCACACCGGATCAGGCCCCGGAATTTATCGCCAGGCTTCCCATCGAAAAGGTCCCTGGAGTGGGTCAAAAGATGGCGAGGCGGCTACGCAGTCTCAATGTCGCTTTTCTTGGTGATATCACACGCATACCCGAGTCATTACTCACAAGGGAGAGCGGAAAATTTGGGGTAAGATTGCTGGCCCTGGCCATGGACCTGGACGGCCCACCGGTGGTTCCCTTTAATGAAGCCAAGTCCATCAGCAGCGAGCAGACCTTGTGTGCAGATACCTCGGACCGGAAGATCCTCAAAAAACATCTCCTCATAGAATCGGAAAGGGTGGGTAAGAGGTTAAGGGCCAAGGCCCTGAAGGGGAGCACTGTCACCCTCAAATTAAAGCGTGCTGATTTTACCCTCATGACCAGGAGCGTCACCCTGGAGAAACCAACGGGTTCCACTGAAAAAATTTATCGTAAGGGATTGGAACTGTTGGAGGATTTCGCCCCCAATGTAAAGGTAAGGCTCATTGGAATCGGGGTTTCGAAACTGGTCACCCGGGATAGGTCGCCGGGGCAACTGGATCTTTTTGAATGGGGGAAGTATCCGGAAGGGGCCTGGGAAGATGTGGAAAGGGCCATGGACAGGATCAAAGAGAGGTTCGGGGGAGGCGCCATCACCCGCGGAAGTACACTTCCCGAAGACCCGGAATCCCACTAGTACCCTGTTTCATAAATTGTGCGGTGGAAAATGGCAATTTGAAATAGTACTGTATTTCATCCGTTTTGAATCAGCAGTGAAATCCGAAATTCGAATATCGAAGCACGAAACAAATTCAAATGACTCAAATATCAATGACATAAACGTAAAACGACAGTACCATACCGCATTTGTTTTGAATTTTGAACATTTGGATTTTTCTCTGTGCCCTTTGAGAGCTCTGCGAGAGGTATTTTATTTCCTTTAGGACTGTTTCGAGGAAAACCCTTCAAGAAAACGCTGAATGTCCTCCAGGCCGGGTATGCCTTTCTCTGTGCCCAGGGTCTGGCACTTTATGGCAGAGGCTGCTGAAGCAAACTGCATGCACCGATGCATATCCCAATCCCGGAGTAGTCCGTAGATATATGCCCCGTGATACACGTCGCCGGCTCCGGTTGTATCCACTGCGTTGACAGGGAATGCCTCCTGGCGGATAACTCTACCGCCATCCCATCCCATACTCCCCCTTGAACCACGGGTTATAATTACCTGTTTCGGGCCCCAGGCGCTCAGGGATTCCAATGCCTCTTCCGGAGGATAGCCCGGGTCGGCAAGGGGGCTCCAGAGCCTCTCTGAAGCGATGAGTACGTCCACATGGGATGCCAGCTGTCGATAGCCTTTTCTCATGGTGCCCACATCCATCACCACGGTCATACCCATGTCTCTGGATTGTTTTGCGCCTTCCACCGCAGCCTCCACCATGAGACCGTCCGTATGAAAAATACTTGCACCTGAAAAGGGTGAGAGATCCACCTCTGCGGGTGTGAGTTGGGGAACGGTTCCTCGGTTCCAGAAGACGGTGCGTTTTCCATCGTTCCCGTTAATGGCAATAAATGAGAACTGGGAAGTATGGCCGGGCTTCACCTTAAGAAGGGATATATCCAACCCTTCCCGGATCAATCCCTCCCGTATATGTCTGCCAAATGGATCATCAGAAATGCAGCCAAGAAATGAGGTGAGTATACCGATACGGGAGAGGGTTACAAGGGCTGTTGAGGCAGGGCCTCCACGCTGCACCAGGAGCTCCTGTATTTCCACCTTGCCGTCCTCTTGCGGGTAGGCAGGGATGGCGCCCAGATAGTCGATGCAGGCCTGGCCGAGCCCTACCACCTGTATCTTTGTGAGATTGGCTTTCATGGATGAATTTTATTGGTTGCCGAAACCAAAGCTTGGGCCGCGGGCAGGGAAGGGGTCTCCAGTGTCAACGGTAGAACTGGATATCCACCCTGTTGTTGTTTATCCAGTTCTCCAGTTTCCGCATGAGCCATCCCTTGAATCTATTGCGTGTTTGGGGAAGAAGTACGAGTAGACCGGCAATATCTGTCAGAAACCCCGGTGTTAAGAGTACGATCCCTGCAAGCAGGATAAGCAGGGCATCAATAAGCCCTTCTGTAGGCATCTCCCCGCGATTAAGGCTCTCCCGAACC
>JAFDIX010000643.1 GCA_019307805.1 Deltaproteobacteria bacterium
GGCCAGGTAGGTAATTCCCTCTTTCTGAATAAAATCGAATGCCCCTTCAGGGCTGAATCGCTCCAGGATGCAGGTCGTGGCCCCCACCTGAAAAGCCGCCCACCAGTTCTGAAGACCGGGGCCACCGGAAAGGGGCGCAATATTACCTACGATATCCTTGTAGGTAATTTTTGCCCTCTGTGCAACCCCTTGTCCGGCCACCCTGCAGGAAGATCCCGTGTGTTCAATGCACTTGGGCATCCCCGTGGTGCCGCTGCTCAATACCACCATGGAGACCTCAAAGGGATTGAAGGCAAAGGGCTCCAGATATTTTTCAGGATCCTCCGGCCCCGGGTCGGTTTCCATCAAATCCCTGAAAGAAACCGTCTCCCCATGCGCCTCATCGGCGATCACAATAAAATGTTTGAGACCGGGCAGATCAGTTGCGATCTCTTTGGCCATTCCCAAATAGTCGGTGTTCCTGTATTCCATGGGCGTTACCACGGCCGCCGCATTCAGTGTCTTGAGAATATGTGTGAGTTCTTTGTGACGAAATGTCATGGGGGGGAAACAGCAGAGAATCCCTGCCTTGTGACAGGCCAGGAGCAGGATGACCGTGAGGGCGGATGTGGGTATCTGGGCTACCAGGGCCTGGTCCCGCTCCATACCCATTTTTAAAAGCCCGATAGCCACGGCATTGACCACCTGATTCAGCTCGGACCAGGTGAGCCTCATGTTTGAATCGACAACCGCTTCCCGCTCAGGCCAGCGCTCTGAATTCTGCCGCAGAATATCGCCTATGCCCCGCTCATCCCAGAATCCCCGGGCAATATAGGCATCAATCATTTCCTGGGTTAATCTTGTGGGCTTCGCCATCCCGGATTGTCCTTCTCCCTTCCCATGCCGGCGAGGTTTCACCTCAAACCGACAAATTGAGAAGAATCTTCTTTGGTTCTCGAAGCGAAAAGATACTGGATACTTGATGCTCGATACTGGATAAAGAGAATATCTCTCGCAGAGAGCGCAGAGGGCACAGAGAAAACCTCTAAACCCCTGTGGTCTCTGTGGCCTCTGTGAGAGAAAATTCCCGTGTCACTTCGCCTCATTCAGTGGATTGCGTTTCCCCAATCCCCTGTTTCCCTGCCCCTGGGGCGGTACAGTAGGGCGATGCTTTGTTAATCTTTAAGTGACTCCAGCCTGTGTCCGACCTCCTGGAGGTGACTTTCCATCAGTTGCTTGGCTTTTTTCCTGTCCTTTGCTTCTATCGCCTCGACGATTTTTTCATGGATATCAACTGCATTTTTGGATTTCAAGACACTCTCACTATAGGCTCCGGTATTATCCGGCCCCTCCAGATTGGCCGTCAGACGGCTGGTATGATCCCTGACAACTGCTGCAATGGACCCCACCACCATGACAAACACATGGTTTTTGGAGGCCTCTGCCAGGAGGTTATGAAATTCAATATTCTCATCAACGGCCACGAGATTGTTCTCTATCTTCATCCGTGCCCTCTGAACATTCTCCCGAAGGCGTTGAATATCCGAATCGTCTGCACGATCAATGACATAATCCATGACCACCCGCTCGATCTCAAACCTTGCCAGGGTCAATTCCTCGGTGGTCACCTTCTCCAACTGAAAGGCGTCCAGGAAAAGGTTATTGATGGTGTTGAGGATTGTGGTCTGAATCAGGGGGCCGCCGCTCCCCCCCTTCTGTATGGTAATGAACCCGGAAAGCTCCAGGATGCGGAGGCCCTCCCGTATGGTCTGACGGCTCACATCGAACTGGTGGGCCAGTTCCGTCTCCGAGGGAAGCCGGTCACCCGGCTTCAGCACCCCGTCGAAAATGAGTCGTTTGATCCGCCTCGAGACCTTCTCAAAGGTCCGCTCATTTTTAATAGGTTTGAAAAGCTTTTGATGTTCATTCATGGCATTTTGCGGGTTATGTCGGTTTGTCTGACAATCTGTCAGAGATTATAGGGGAAGGGATGAAAAGATCAAGAGGTTTTTGGGACGTAATATATCGGACTAATTCTGAGAAAAAGGAATCGATTTAAACCAGTATTTGCTTGATAGCTCAAGGCATACGGGGCAAGACGTAAGGGATATGGCTATTGAGTTATGAGGCCGTGTGCCTTGAGCCGTGCACCTTTGGCCACGTCATCACTTCACTGGTTTCGTTTAAGGACGGAATCTACTGGTCCTTTGTTCGTAGTGTATCAATTTTCCCGTTACCACGCGGTTATAATTCTCCTCTCAAAGGTGGGGACCACATGGATCGCCCCCACAGGGCATTCAGATTCACACAGGGCGCAGCTCTGGCAATCCCTGAGATACTGGATGACCGCCTTGGGCGGCTCTCTTGCCGTGTCCATTCGAAGCACATCCATGGGGCACTGGTCTACACAGGTTCCGCATCCGATACACAGTTCTTCGTCAATGCTTCTTATACCCATGCGATTTTATCTCCTTCCAGTGTGACGCTCCCTGCATCTATGCCCATGCGCCAGAGATAGGCCACCTCCTTTTTCCGCTCTATCTGTATGGGGTATTTTTCCATGGGGATGTCTTGGGTGAGGATTTGAATCCCGTTTTCTCCCTTCTGGGCCCGAACGAACTTCAACCAATCCCTGTTGTCTTCAAAGGGGTAGTCCTCCCGAACACCTGTCCTGCTGTCTTTCCGGTACAAAGCTGCTTTGAGTTGGATCTCCGCCGTCATTAAGAGATTTTCAGCCTCGTGGGCCGTCCGAAGGTAGTGGGGGTCCGAAGCGTACAACCGGGGTACTTCAGAGTCTCTGATTGTGTTGATCTTTTTAATTGCGGTCACGGCTTCCTGCATGGAAAGGATGATGTGCTCGGGGTCTATGCCATGTTCTCTGTGGAGCGGCGCAAAGGTGCGCTCTCTCAATTCCTTGACCTGGGCGGGATCCGCCGCTTCCGGACCGGCCTGTTTGGCGAAGTCCGCAGCGGATGTCCCTGCCTTGGCCCCGGACGTGGCAGCGGCTGCCAGACCCGTCACCACCGCATCCGGGCATGCCGCCTCGCCACAGGCATAGAGCCCGGGCATGGAGGTCTCAAACTTTCGATTTAC
>JAFDIX010000108.1 GCA_019307805.1 Deltaproteobacteria bacterium
GCCTGCAACAGGATGGCAAGAAACCCTGTTTTGGGTCGGACCAGTTTCCCGTTTCGGCTTCTTCCGCCTTCGATAAAGAATTCGATGGGGGAGCCTTCCTGAAGGAGGGCCTTGATATACCTGTTGAAGACCTCCATATAGAGTCTGGCGCGCCTGAAGGTACGCCGAATGAAAAATGCGCCGGATTTTCTGAAAACATATCCCATGGGCCAGAAGGCCAGGTTTGTCCCGGCCGCTACGCGAGGGGTGTGCATGTTGGCATCATAGAGGAGATAGTTGAGAATCAGGTAGTCAATATGACTCTTGTGGGAAGGCACATAGACGAGGGTCCCCTTGCGGGCCCATTCACGTACCTTTGCCAGGCTTTCCCGATCCACCTCTATCCCCTTAAAAACTTTATTCCAGAACCAGGTCAGGGTAACGTAGAAAAACTGAACATAGGAAACGTTAAAGTCTGCGGCTATCTCATCGAAATATTCCCCTGCCTTCTTCCTCGTGTGCCTGCGTTTCTTTTTGTCCTTGGAGGCCTGCTTATCGATGGCCTCCCGGACCTTTGGATCCATCAGAACCAGTTCCCTGTATTGTTGCCTCGACTTCATGATGGGACCAAGCACGATGCGTTTCTGGCCGTCGATCCTATCAACAAGTATGCGCCTCACCTCTGATGCCATATCCGGCATGGGTCTCTCAGGCGATTGATGTTCGAGGTACTCCTGCAGGTTCAGCGGTTCACCAAAATCGATGATTGCACGGCGATTGTGCCGGAAGAAGAGGGCAATCTTTCGAATAACGCCGATATGGTCTTTGAATCCGAAGAGTGCGCTGTAAATGGTGGTGTAACTTTTTTCCGGTGTCCTTTTGTAAAGTACCAACTGGGGAACGACAAAGATGGGGCGTTCCATTTCCTTCTGGGTCTCCAACAGAAGTTCAAGGTTTCCCTTTTCTCCGTGAACAAATCGCTTTAGAAAACCCTTCGGGTCTAGGAGAAAGACAAGGGATGTGGTACCATCTTGGATGGCTTTTTTATAAAAACCGGATGTATAGGGGTTCGGAAAGTGCCCAGTTCTGAGGAGCGAAGAGAGGTAATGGAAAAAGACCTTCAGAAATTTGGAAAAGGGGAGCAGAAGGGATATGTTGAGGCCAAAGGCTATCTTGGGATAGGGAAGCCGCCTCCTGCGAAAATTGTAATGGTAGAGGAGGTAGTCCAGTTGTCCGCGATACTTGATGGCGTAAACGACAGTGCCCTGTTTATGCATCCTTTTTAGGGCACCCGTCATGTTTTCGTCAATATGCACTCTTCTGAAGAGCCGGTAGAGAAACCAACCCAGAAAAAACCTGGGTTTGTGATCGAGTACATAGGGGTAGGGGGTCTTATCCAGAGAGGTAGTCATGGGGTATGCCGGGGTTTGGCGCTTTCCTTTCGAATGCCATATAGCTTAACATGCCCGGACATCAAATCAAGTCTTTTTCCGTGTGAAAAAAGAATAGGGTTGACAGGGAGTAGGGCCGGGGAGAAGATGTACCATGGCCGGCAATGTGAAAGCGCTGTTGACAAAAGGGGTTGGATGTTTAGAATGAATCTCTGAGGGGTGGAAGATCAAAGGGGGTAATAATGTTCACACCCATGATTATATCAGGTTTGACCGTGGATCCCGTGACCAACAATCCCATTGTCATTCTGAAGGAAAAAGATGGCGAAAGAACGCTGCCCATATGGATTGGTTTGCTTGAGGCCACCGCAATCGCCAGTGAACTGGAGGGCATACGGTTTTCGAGACCCATGACCCATGATCTGCTGAAGAGCATTATGGAAATGATCGATATAAGAGTGAACAAGATAGAGGTCTGTGAACTGAAGAACAACACGTACTATGCGCTGATCTATATTGCCCATGGAGAGAAGGAGATCTCCATAGATGCAAGGCCGAGCGACGCACTCGCTCTTTCATTGAGGGTGGATGCCCCTATCTTTGTTGCAGAGGCGGTCATCACTCAATCCGCTCAAATCGATCTGCAGTTGGAACCGGAAGACACATCGGAACAGGGCAAGAAGTGGCAGGAAATTTTAGAAAAACTCAATCCGGAAGATTTTGGAAAATACAAAATGTAACCCCGTTTTAGTTTTACTTGTAAAACCTGGTCCTCTGGGCCGGATCAGCGATAGATAGCTCTGCCCTGGAGTTTTGTGTCAAAAATCACAAATTCCAAGCACCAAATTACAAATAAATCACAAATTTCAAACCGGTCAAAGCATGATAGATCTTCACACCCATACTTTTTTCAGCGATGGGGTACTGATACCGTCGGAGCTTGTGCGCAGGCTTGAAGCCATTGATTATGATGCCGTTGCGCTTACGGATCACGCAGACTCCTCCAACCTCGATTTCATCGTTCCCAGAATTGTTCAGGTGGCTGAAGATCTGAACCATGCCCAGAAGGTGAAAGTCGTTCCCGGGATAGAGCTCACCCACGTTCCTCCCAGCCTTATTGAGCCTCTTGTGAAAAGAGCCAGGGAACTTGGGGCCAGACTTGTTGTCATACATGGCGAGACCATTGTGGAACCTGTTGCGCCTGGGACCAACAGGGCTGGGTTGGAAGCGGGTGCGGATATCATTGCACATCCCGGTCTCATCACCGAGGGTGATGTCAAATTGGCGACTGAAAAGGGTGTGTGCCTGGAAATCACCTCGAGAAGGGGGCACAGCCTCTCCAACGGGCATGTGGCCGGGTTGGCCTCAAAGTGCGGCGCAAGACTCGTCTTGAATTCCGATGCCCATGCTCCGGGTGATTTCATGACTGATGCATTTGCACAGAAAGTAATCCAAGGGGCTGGGATACCCTCCGACGGACTCAATCTTTTGTTATCCAACGCCAGGGAATTGCTGGAGAAAATCGGTTGCAGCCTTTGAGGTTCCCTGCCTCCCGGTTTCTGAGAACCATTCATAAATACAGGTTCAAAGTTCCATGGTTCACGCCTGCCCTGGCGCGACTTGATATGCATTCTTGAAATGATCGCACTGAATTCTACGCCAGGAGTTTCTACGCAACGGGAGAGGAAAGCCAGGTCTGGGCCAGGGGTTCACGGTTGGTCGCCTTGCGCTCCTCATAATTATGCATCGATGACCCGACAGCATCTTGTATCTGTCTCTTCAGCATCTAGTATCAAGCATCCAGCATCGATCTCGCAAAAGCGACTGTATTACGCCTATCCTCATCGTTAGTTAGTGTGCGTCCAGAAACGAGGATATTTGTTCGAGATCAAGGCATGCGAAAAAATTTACCGCAGGCATATAGTTGATATTCCAAGGATAAAATTTTGAGCACAACACAGAGATCGGGCAAAAAGACCGTTTCCGGATGGACACGAATTATACAGATTAATGCAATGTTAGGGTAAAGGAAAGAACGACTTTGTGCAATGAACCGGGATAGAAGGAAACTTACATTTAACCTGGTCGGGGCCGCCCTGTTGGTGGTGTGGCTAGTCATGATCGGAATGCTGGTGAAGAAGATCCACTTCCGAGAACAACCCGGGACTTCTGGGTCCAAAGCAGTTGCTTTGCAGCCCATTGAATCCGCCCAGCGGGATTGGAAAGAGATCTATCTCAAAGGCAAAAAGGTGGGTTACGTCATTAACCTGATCAAACCCTTTGATCGAGGTTATCTTATTCAGGAAGAAATATTTCTGAGGCTTAATTTGATGGGCATGGGCAGTGGTGTGTATGTGATGACCCAATCCCGGGTCGATGAGCAGTTCCTCCTGAAGAGTTTTGAATTCGGGATGACTTCCGGTGTGGTCAACTACAGGGTCCAGGGGGTTATAGACAAGTCGGGGACCCTCGTGATCACCAGGGGCAGGGGAAAGGAAAAACGGAGCCAACGAATCAAACTGGAACGGCCACCCATGATGGGAACAGGCATGAGCTACTATTTTAGAAATCGTAAGCTCAAAGTCGGGGAAATCTTTTGGTTGCCCCTTTTTGATCCCTCTACCATGTCCCAGAGAGAAATTGCCATCAAGGTCGCAGCCAGGGAGGCTGTGACCATCAATAGAATATCCTATGATGCCTTCAGGTTGGAAGGGGAGTTCTGGGGCAAGACCATGACCTTCTGGGTCGACCAGTTCGGCAACACCATCAAGGAAGAGGGCTTTATGGGGCTCACCGCAATCAAGTCGAGTGCTGCCAGGGCGCCCAGAGACCTTGAGACCAGTGGGGATCTGGATTTCTACGAGATGACATCCGTGAGGGTCACCAAGCGTTTGCCCCAGGCTGAAAGGCTCCGCTATCTAAAGCTCGGAGTGGAGGGCATTGATCCCGGGGTCAGCTATGCCCATAACCTCAACAGCGGGCGCCAGAAATATCAGGATGGCATCCTGGAGATAAGAAAAGAGAAAAGGCCCTTTAAAGGTCCCTACCGAATCCCCTATGCGGATGCAGGGGGCAAAATGAAACCCTTTCTGAAACAGGAATTTAACATAGAAAGCGACAGCCGGGAGATCCTGGACAAGGCCCGTGAAATTGTGGGGGAAGAAAAGAATCCTGTATTTGCCACACTGAAAATAATGGATTGGGTTTACGAAAACATAGAGAAAAAGCCGGTGGTTTCCGTGCCCAGTGCCCTTGAAGTCCTCCGAACCAGGGTTGGGGATTGCAATGAACATGCAACGCTGCTGACCGCCCTGTTGAGGGCAGCAGGGATTCCTGCCCGTCTCAACATTGGGCTTGTTTACACCCGGGGGAAATTTTTCTATCATGCCTGGACAGAGGCCTATTTAGGGCGATGGGTTTCCATGGATGCCACCACCAACCAGATGCCCGCGGATGTGACCCATATCAAGCTGATTGAGGGGAATCTGGACAAGCAGGTGGAAATCGCCGGTTTGATAGGGCAACTGAAATTAAAAATTCTGGACTATGAATAATGATTAAACTCATTAACTTGTCAAAGCACTACAAGGGGCTCCGGGCCGTTGACCAGATAAACATCGAAGTGGAAAAGGGGACCCTCTTCGGTTTCCTCGGGCCCAATGGGGCCGGTAAAACCACCACCATCAAAATGATGGCAGGTGTCATGAAGCCCACGGAAGGACAGATTATCATCAACGGGATGGATATTGCCGAACATCCGGAAGAGGTAAAGAAATGCACCGGCTTCATACCGGACCACCCCTTCCTCTATGAGAAACTGACGGGAATAGAATTCCTGCGTTTCATTGGGGGCCTCTATGGCCTGGACCATACTTCTTCCATAAACGACCGCATGATCGAGCTTCTGGAGCTTTTCGAATTGGAACATTGGGGGGATGAGATGATCGAGAGCTATTCCCACGGTATGAAGCAGCGGATGGTTATGTGCGCTGCTCTCCTCCATGAGCCTGAGGTCCTCATCGTAGACGAACCCATGGTCGGGCTTGATCCCAAAGGGGCAAGACTGGTAAAGGACATTTTCAAAGGGCAGGCGGAGGAGGGCACCACCATATTCATGTCCACCCACTCCCTTGAAGTGGCTCAAGAGGTGTGCCAGAAGATCGCTATCATCCAGGCAGGCAAGATCATCGCTTCGGGCACGGCCGAAGAACTGAAGAACCAGGCGGGGGTGGATGGTAGTCTGGAAAAGGCTTTTTTAATACTCACCGAAGGAAAGCGTATTGCCCATGAACGGTCTCTGTCGTCTCCTTAGCCCCAGGATCCTGGGTTTCAGGAACAGCTTGAAACGCCCGGGTACCCAAATGCGCAAAAGGGCCCTGATTATGGCCGCTCTTGGGATCGCATTCTGGGGAATGATGTTTCTCCTGGCCACCAGGGTGTTGATTTATTTTCAGTCCACGGAGGTCATCGGAGATATTCTCGCCCACCACCTCCTCGCCATGGTTCTCTTGACATTCTTTTCCCTTTTGATTTTCAGTAACATCATCACGGCCCTTTCCAACCTTTATCTCTCCGCAGACCTTGAACTCTGTCATTCTTCACCAACACACCTGGATGAGGTGTTTCTGAGCCGTTGTGTCTACACGGGGATTGACAGTTCATGGATGGTCATTGTGTTCGGCCTGCCCGTAATGATGGCCTATGCCTATGTCTACCGTCCTGGTATGGAGTATTACCTTCACCTGTTCCTCATGGGTTTGCCCCTGGCCATGATAGCCACCGGAATCGGAGTCCTGTTCACCATGATGATGGTCAGTATTTTCCCGGCCCAGAGAACCCGGGATATACTGATGATACTCATGGTCTTTTTAATTGCGGGGCTCTACATCCTGTTTCGGTTTTTGCGACCGGAAAGGCTGGCAGATCCCGAGGCCTTTTTCAGCGTGATGCATTATATCAGTGCATTGAAGGCCCCGGACTCCCCCTACCTCCCCACCCACTGGGCAACCGAAAATCTCTGGTCAAGCCTCACTAATTCAGCCGGGAAGGAGCAACTTTTCAGGACCGGACTCATGTGGAGCACGGCCATGGCGCTTGTTTTCATCAATGTGTGGGTCTCTGAGGCTGTGTATTTTTCCGGTTTTTCAAAATCCCAGGAAGCAAAGAGACGGAGAGGGGGGAGAAAACTCCTGGACCGGTTCATTCGCATTCTGCGAAGACCCCTTGGAACGGAATTGGGATCCATCCTGGACAAGGATGTGCGGATCTTTTTCCGGGACAATACCCAGTGGTCACAGTTGCTTCTTCTTGTGGCCCTTGTTGTCGTTTATCTGTACAACTTCAGTGTCCTCCCCCTGGAGCGGAGCCCCGTACGTCTGGAGTTCCTACAGAATGAAATCGCTTTTCTCAACATGGGGCTGGCCGGTTTTGTCTTGGCTGCCGTGTCGGTTCGCTTCATATTCCCGGCTGTCAGCTCGGAAGGGGGGGCTTTCTGGATCATCCGTTCTTCCCCCATTTCCATGAAACGGTTTTTGTGGTCAAAGTTTGCCTTGTATATCGTTCCCATGGTATTGCTCGGAGAGACCCTGATCGTTGTCACCAACTATCTCCTGGACGTCACTCCTTTTATGATGATCCTTTCCACCATCACCATGTCCATGGCGGTTTTCGGAATCGTTGGAATGGCAATCGGCTTCGGGGCACTCTACCCGAACTTCAAATATGAGAATATTTCACAGGTGGCCACCGGATTCGGGGGATTGATGTACATGATTTTTGCCGCCCTTCTCATGGCGGTCATCATCATACTGGAGGCGGGTCCCGTCTACATTATTTTCATGGCCGGGGTGAGGGGAAAGGCAGTAAGCCTTGCCCACTGGGCATATATCGTGCCTTCTTTTCTTGCAGTTCTGGCCGTGTGTTTTTTCGCATTCTACAAACCTTTGAAAATGGGACTGAAGTTTCTCACAAGATTTGAAGCCTGACGTTTTCATTGGATATGCCCGGGGTTTGTGTCAGCAGAAAAAGAGGTAGAAGCATTGTTTACTTTTGAATACACAGGGAATCTTCACATCCACACCATGCACTCTGATGGGGGGCGTCACGTCCCCGAGATCGCGGGTTCAGCAGAGAAAGCGGGTCTGGATTTCATTATCATCAATGATCATGATTTCATGATAAATACCCTCCACATTGATGAAGAAGGTTTCTATGGCAAGATACTGGTCCTTGTAGGGTCTGAAATCGGGGAGCGCTTTCACCATTATCTGGCATTTGACATCAAAGAGATGATCAGTTCCCGGGACCGGTCCTCCCCCCAGGAAACTATCGACGCTGTCAATGAGCAGGGTGGGTTTGGAGTTCTGGCCCATCCCTTTGAAAAGGGAATGCCCTTTGTCACCAAATCGATTGCCTATACATGGAATGATCTGTCCGTTACCGGTTATACCGGAATTTGTATATGGAATTTCGCATCCCGGTGGAAGGAGAGGATCAAGACCTTCCTGCACGGCATCTACTGTATGGTTTTTAAGCACCAAAGCCTCAAGGGACCAAGCCCCAAGACCATGGCTTTCTGGGATGAACAGTGCCGGAAGGCACGAATTGCCGCCATTGGTGGTTCCGATGCCCACGGAACCCATTTCAAGTGGGGACTCTTCAATTTCAGACCCCTGAGCTATGATGATTTCTTCAGGAGCATCAACATA
>JAFDIX010000644.1 GCA_019307805.1 Deltaproteobacteria bacterium
GATAAGATGATAGAGGACAGGGCGACGTCCGTGGCCTTTATGCGGGCCTATATTAAGGCATGCCGGTTTTATTATGATAACTGTTTGAGCAAGAAAGATGGCAAAACGGTCAAGGGCCCCCACTTTGATGAGGTTATGCAGATTATTTCCAAGTACACGGGCCGCAAACCCAAGCTCATTGCCATGGGGCTTAATTATAATGATCGAAACGGCCGGCTTTATGATAAGGATATCCAGCACCAGATCAACTGGTATTACGATCACGGTTTGGTCGGTAAAAAGTTGAATGCCAAAAATATTGTGGACCTCTCCATCTGGGAGCAGGCCATGAAAGACCTGGGGTTGAAGCCCTAACCCGGCGAAGCCGGAACCAAATTGAATATTGACTATTTGTGGTATCGCTTCGCTCTGTCTTTTCTATTAGAATCGATAGAATTCCTTAAATATGCAATTTGGCTATGGCATAAATCCTACGCAAACATGACGGGGTTTTGAAATATAGGTGCTAAAAGGGGATCAAACGGGCAATCATGCGCGTTGTAATTGAAAACATCAGCAAAACCTTTGAGGATGGAACCGGCGAGCATATTGAGGCCCTCAGGGACATCAACCTGAGCAATGAAGAAAATGAATTTCTGGTGGTTGTGGGGCCTTCTGGGTGCGGGAAGTCCACGCTGCTCAACATTGTGGCAGGTCTCCTTCCTGCCACATCAGGGAAGGTGGTATTTGAGGGCATACCGGATGAGTCACGGCCCCATACGGCGGTGGTCTTTCAGGAATTTGCCCTCTTTCCCTGGCGGACTGTGGAACGAAATGTGGTCTATGGTCCGGAGGAGCGTGGCCTGCCCCGCAAAGAACGACAGAAAATTGCCCGGTACTATATTGATCTGGTAGGTTTAACCGGGTTTGAAAAAAAATATCCTCACCAGCTCTCCGGAGGGATGAAGCAGAGGGTTTCCATCGCGCGGGCCCTGGCAAACGATCCATGGCTACTGCTCATGGATGAGCCGTTCAGCGCCCTGGATGCTCAGACGCGCACCATTATGCAGGGCGAACTGTCACAAATCTACGAGAAGACCCAGAAAAGCGTTCTATACATCACGCACAACATTCAGGAGGCGGTATTTTTGGGCGATCGTGTGGCGGTTCTGTCCCGCAGGCCCGGCCGTGTGGAGCGAGTAATCCCCATTGATCTGCCCAGGCCGCGCCAGGAACACATTATGCTGGAACCGAAATTCCTGTCCTATGTGGATCAGATCTGGCAACACATTCGCGACCAGGCCATGGAGGCCCTGACAGAGGAGAAGCCGTGAGCAGAGATCGCCACTCCATGGCTGAGACCGTGGTGCAGGACAAGACGGCATTTATGGTACGGCGGGAGCACCGCCTGATCAGCCTCATCTTCATTCTTTGTCTGTTTGGCGTGTGGGAGCTGATCGCCCGGCTGGGTCTTGTATCACCCCTTTTCCTGCCTGCTCCCAGCGCTATCCTGGTCACGGGCTATAAGATGGCATTGAGCGGAGAGATTTTCCATCACATTGGCGCCAGCCTGTGGCGCATCTTTTGGGGCTTTTCCTGCGCGGTGATTATCGGCACCTTCGTGGGCATTCTCTTGGGGTTTTTTTCCGTGGCCGAGAGTATCGGCAACCCTATCATTGCCTCAACCTATCCCATACCCAAGATCGCAATCCTGCCCCTGCTGATCCTGTGGCTCGGGATCGGTGAATATTCAAAGATCACAGTGATCGGATTGGGCGTCTTTTTCCCCATGGTGATCAATGTCTATACGGGGGTACGAAACGCTGATCCCGTGCTCATAAAGGCGGCGATCTCTTTGGGCTCCAGCCCTCAACGGATCATCCGCAAAGTCATTTTACCCAGCGCCCTGCCCATGATTTTCGCAGGGCTGAAGTTAGGCATTGGGATCGCATTGCTGTTAGTGGTAGCGGCAGAGATGATCGCAGCAGATGCAGGCATTGGATTTTTGATCCTGACCTCCGCTGACTTGATGCAGACCACAAAGCTCATGTTTGGTATTTCCATCCTGTCAATGCTTGGTCTGATCTTTTCCTGGCTTATTGATAAATTAGAACGACTTTGCATCCCGTGGAAAAAGTGAAAACAGAAAGGAGATCAAGCATGAAATTTATTGTGAAAAAAAGTTCTCTTCAGGGAACCACTAAAATCCCCGGCAACAAGTCTGCGTCAGCACGCGCCATCGTGCTGGCCTCCCTTGCTGAAGGACTTTCCAGGGTGAGGAATCCTCTTCCTGGTGTAGATAGTTTCTCAATAGTAGAAATGATGCGTGCTTTGGGAGCTAAAATTGACACCTCACAACAGGATGAGTGGGTCTTCGAAGGGGTAGACAACCAGCCCGAGGTACCGAGTTGCGTTTTAGACGCCGGCAACTCCGGCACTGGATTCTATTTGCTCTGCGCAATAAGTTCCTTAATAGAAGGTTTTTCGGTAATCTCAGGGGATTACCAAATATGCAGGAGGCCCGCACAGCCCCTCATTGACGCCTTAAACGATTTGGGTGCACAGGTTTTCTCTACTCGTGACTCTGGAAGCGCTCCACTGGTAATCAGAGGCCCTCTCAAAGGGGGCAAGACCAAACTCCCAGGTGTTAACTCCCAATGGCTTAGCCCACTTTTGATCGCTGGTGCTCTCAGCACAGAAGGAGTTACTATAATGGAAGACAACCTTATGGAACGCCCTTACGTTGATATGACGATGGGCTGGATGAAGATAGCCGGGTGAACGATTACTCATAAGGACTACGACGAGTTCACAATT
>JAFDIX010000645.1 GCA_019307805.1 Deltaproteobacteria bacterium
GTCCGTTTCACCTGTGATTTTATTACCAATAGACCCTTCTCTATTTAAGAGAGCTTTTACTTCATATTCCAGTTTGTGACTTCGTGTCTTTGTGGCAGAACTGCTTATCAGGCGCTTGTTTTTTCTCTGAAGAGGCAGGAAAGGCGCCTAATATACCTCACATCCCGGCAGACCACAAGATATAAGATGGTCGCTGGGATAGTTAGTAATGATCTCGCAACCGTCCCTGGTTACAACCACTTCTTCCTCTATACGGGCCGCACCGGAACCATCCTCCGCCCCGCACCAGGTTTCCACGGCAAATGTCATACCTTCCTTTATTTCAGTAGGGTGGTCAAAAGAGAACCTACGAGAAAGTATGGGGCGCTCCCAGAGGCTAAGGCCTATCCCGTGACCGTACTGCAGAAGAAATGCCTCATCTTCATTGCGATAGCCAAATTCTTCGGCCTTGGGCCATACCTCTGCAACGTCCGCAGTAGTAGCACCCGGTTTTATAACATCCAGGCCGTCCGAAAGCCATTTGGAGCATATTTCATATGCCTCATTCTGATATTTGTTTGGCTTTCCGCATATAAAAGTCCTGTAGTAGCATGTGTGATATCCGTTAAACGAATGCATAATATCCAGGAATATCATGTCCCCCGGTTGTATAATACGGTCCGCAAATGTGTGGCAGTGGGGTTTTCCTCTTGCCCCTGAAACGGAGTTAACGCACTCGACCCTCTCAGCACCCAGGAGGAAAAGCTGCTGGTTTGCGAGGGCTACCAACTCATTCTCTTTTGTGCCCGGTCTTATGGCCCTTGCTATGTCCTCATATACCGCATCCACCATTGATGCTGCCTGCTTGAGAAGTTCGACCTCATCAGGGGTTTTGACCTCCCTTGCGTCGAGCATGGCCTGTTGTCCGTCTACCACCTCTATTCCTTCCTTTTCCAGGGCCCTGAGCATGGGGAGTTCCATCATATCTACACCGAGTGGTTCCTTTTCCACTCCGTATTCCGTAAGCACCCTCTTGATCTCCTCAACCTTCATGGCCGGAGGAAGCGCTCCCAGCATAGTGCTGACGGGGATCTCCATACGGTCTTCCATCCACGGCGAACTGACCCGTTTTGCCGGGACCGCCGGATCAAAAAGGTAGGACCCTCCATCCCTGGGACAGATTGCGTAGCGGTTTATTTTATCCCTGCACCATTCCCCGATGTGGGTTCCTGTGACATAGCGGATGTTGTCAAAGTTGAATGCCAGGACAGCTCCCAGCCCGGCGGCCTTTACAGATGCCTGGGCCTTCTGAAACCGGTCTTGAATAAGTTTTGAAAAATTTACCCCGGCCTCCCAGTCCATGGCCATGGTTCCCCAATTTGCAGTTGCGTGTGGTCTGTTGTATTGCATGGTTAAACCCCCTTTCATTTATCATGGAATATATATCGCCTGGCCCAGTGCTTCCCTTGCTGCCTCCGGCAATGACTCACTAAGGGTGGGATGTGGGAATGTGGCCCTTGCCAGTTCCTCCAGGGTCCCCTCCATCTGCATGGCCAGTACCGCCTGGCCTGCCATCTCACAGGCACTCTCACCGATAATATGCATGCCCAGGATCTCACCGTATCTTTTTTCAGACACGATTTCTACTATCCCTTCGGTCTGTGACAGAATCATTCCAAAAGGATTCATGGACAGGGGTGCAGCGCCTACCACCACGTCATATCCCGCTTTTTTTGCCTCCTTGCCGGTAAGGCCCACACAGGCCACCTGCGGTTGTGTAAAAATGACTCTGGCAATGGTACGCGACTCCATGGTTCTGTCCAGACCCATGGCATTCTCTGCGGCAATAATCCCCCCCGCAGAGGCCGAATGCGAATAGTGGTTTTTTTCAGGAGCTGAAACATCACCGATGGCGTAGATGCCCTTTGTGCCGGTTTCCATACGATCATCTGTCCGGACATAATCACTATCCTCATCAATGTCCGCGGAAGTGAGCCCCAGACCTTTAAGTGACGCTCCCCTTTTTAAAGCGATCACCCGGTCAACAACCATGGTCTCTTCCTTGCCTTTTACACTGAGTACAGAATGAAGGCCATCCTTTTTCTTTTTCAGCGACAAAATTTCAGCCTTTGCAAGAATACTAATCCCTTGATTTTTCAAGACCTTGGCGAGCCTGGAACTGATTGTCTTGCTCTCATCCGAAAGGATACGACTTTCTTTGGTAGCCAGCGTGACCTGTGAACCGAATCTATAAAGAAACTGGGCTATCTCAATGAGCCATGGGCTCCGACCATACAGGAGAACCCTCTCCGGCAATTCACCTGCTCCTAACAGGTCATCGCTGTTCATTACTTCTTCCAGATCGGACCCGGGGAAGTCCGGTTTCAACCATTCTGCGCCAGTGGCCAGAATAAGATTCTTGAAAGAGACAATCCTGCCGTCCACTTCTACCTTGTCCTTATCTGCGAGCTGCCCCTTTCCCTCAATTATCTCCACCTTGTTCTTGCTCAGCATCCCCATGGTGCCTGCCCTCATAAAGGAGATAAGCTCATTCTGCCGTTTTAATAGTGCGGCGTAGTCCCTGGAGATTTCAGAGAAACCCAGACCCATATCCTTTCCAAGGGAAAGATACCCCAGTATGTTGGAGGCCTCCATCATATGACCAAAAGGTATACACCCTTTGTTCATGCAGAGCCCGCCTGGATTCCCGGATTCAATAACAGCCACCCGGCCTCCAAGCTGGGCCGCCCTGATAGCGGCCGGTACTCCTCCCGCGCCCGCGCCCAAAACAACTACATCATAGGTCATCTCTGTCATGTGTTGTTTACCTTATTCTTCTATAAATCCAGAAACGTGAACCATGGCCGTTCCAGCTTCCATTTCAGGTTCTGCAGGAAGTCGGCTGCCACTGCGCCGTCGATTATCCTGTGGTCCACGGAAAGTCCCATAGAGGCAACCCGTTTGACTTCCACCTGCCCGTCCCTCATAAACAGCTTTTCGTCGGTCTTGCCAACAGACAGGATGCCGCTCTGGGGCGGATTGAGGATAGCCGTGAAATGCGTGATGTCATACATTGCCAGGCTGGAGATGGTGAACGTACCCCTCTGCATCTCCTGCAGGGTCATTTTCCCGTCACGGGCCCTCTGAACCAGATCCTGTCTTTGGCGGACTATATCCACCAGGCCCGCCTTAGCGGTCCCTGCGATGGCCGGAACGACCAGGCCTTCATCAACGGCCACGGCCAGACCCACGTTGATCTCGGGCATGATTCGGATATCCTCTCCCTGTATCTGCGCGTTGAGTATGGGGAAGTCAAGGATGTTAAGGGCCACTGCCTTGATGAGGAAATCGTTGACAGAGGGACGCAGCCCGAATCTCTTTTCAAAGTCAGGAAGAATCTCCTTCCTGAAGCGGAGAAGGGGATCCATGCAAATATCGGTGAAGAAGTAGATATGCGGAGCGGTAAAGGCGCTTTCAGACATCCTCCTGGCAATGACCTTGCGGACACTGCTCATGGGTATCGTATCCCCCAGCCCGACACCGGCAGCAGCTTCCCTTTCCACTGCGGGGGCGCCCTCCTCCGCTATTGCCCTATCCACATCCGCCCGCATGATACGGCCCCGGATGCCGGTCCCCTCGATTCCTTCCAGAGAGACGCCCTCTGTCTCAGCCACCTTGCGGGCAAGGGGTGAGGCCTTGACCATC
>JAFDIX010000646.1 GCA_019307805.1 Deltaproteobacteria bacterium
CCCTCTATCAAGATCAAGTCAAAGATTTTATTAAGGGTTCAAGGGGTCCAGGATTCAAGGATTCAAGTCAAATGCTACCAAATTACAAAGATAAATGAAGCTCCCTGCGGGGAACTTCATTTATTTCGAGAGGCTTTGACATCTCTATGCCATTTGGGCAATAATCCTCTCTTTCACCCATGAACAGATGGAGGGTTCACGATGACTGATTTGACAGGACATATCGCCCTGGTGACAGGATCAAGTCGGGGCATTGGGCAGGCCATTGCCCTGGCCCTGGCCCGAAACGGGGTTGACATAGCGGTGAACTTCATTTCCAGGAAGGAGGCTGCCCAGGGCACAGTGGAGCGCATTATGGCGCTGGGCAGGAAGGCCATTGCTGTGCAGGCAGATGTGTCTGTCAGCTCCGAAGTAGACCGAATGGTCCAGGACGTCCGGAGTGAACTGGGGGAGATTGAGATCCTGGTGAACAATGCAGCGATTGCAAAACAGAGATCCATTGAAGAGGTAACAGAGGCTGACTGGGACGAGACCATCGCGGTGAACCTCAAGTCTGCTTTTCTGCTCACCCAGGCAGTCATTCCGGGCATGCGTGAGAGGGGCTGGGGCCGTATTATTAACATCAGCTCAGGTGCGGCCCAAACCGGCGGTATTATGGGACCCCACTATACGGCTTCCAAGGCAGGGATTGAAGGGCTCACCCGGGCCTATGCCGCCGGACTGGTCAAAGAAGGCATCACCGTGAATGCAATTGCACCCTCCATTATCCGGACCGATATGATGCAAGGGATGAATGAAATGGCCGACCGCATCCCTCTGGGTAGAATGGGACATGTGGATGAGATAGCAGAGGCCGTGGTTTTTGTATCAGGAAATGGATACCTTACCGGACAGACCATTTGCATGAACGGAGGGCTCTATTTTAGGTAGAATCCATTTAAAATCTCCGATTTTGAATGGAGCGGTAAGCAATCAGCAGTCAGCTTCCAGCCGATTGGATACTTCCCCCTTGACAGGCACACAAATCCAGGGGTAAGAGGATAAATCTTTTGAAAGGAGATACGCTTTCATGAACAATGATAACAAACCATGGATAACAGAAGATGCTTTTATCAGCCCTTGGACCTATCAAGCCCGTCAGGACATGAATCTCCCTGAAAAGGTGACGATTTATGATGTGACCTTGAGGGACGGGGAACAGTATGCAGGCCTTGTGTTCCGAAAAGAGGACAAGGTGCGCATTGCCAAGGCCCTGGACGCTCTCGGAGTGGAGCGTCTGGAAGGGGGAATGCCCGTCTCTTCAAACGAGGACTTCGAAGCGCTCAAGGAAATCGTCAAGAGCGTGAAGGCCAATGTGGTCTCCTTTTGCCGCGGCATGACAGGTGATGTGGATATGGCCCTGGAAGCCGGAGTCTGGGGGGTCATTGTGGAGGTTCCCTCAAACGAGAGACTCATCAAGGTCGGATACCGGTGGGAACAGAAGGATGTCATAGAAAAGGCGGTAACAACCTGCAATTATGCCAAAAAGCACGGGCTTCACACCACCTTTTTCCTCATCGACTCAAGTGGCTCGGAACCTGAATGGCTCAGACCCATCGTCCAGGAGACCGTGTCCCAGGCCGATATTGACAGTATTGCGGCGGTAGATACCTTTGGACGGCTGAATCCCGCGGGGACCCGGCTCTTTGTGCAGAGGATGAAGGAGTGGGTGGGCGATATCCCGGTGGAGATCCATGTGCACAATGATTTCGGTCTGGCAGTAGCCAATTCTCTGGCTGCCGTGGAAGCGGGGGCGGAAGTGGTGCACACCAACATCCTTGGGATTGGTGAACGCTCAGGGGGTGCTGCGACCGAGGAGATCGCCATCGGCTTGAAGTACCTCTACGGGCTTGACCCTCGCCTGAATCTGGAAAAACTGGTGGAGACAGCGAATATTTTCAAAGAAATCTCCGGCATTCCCTTTCCCGGCCACAAGCCGGTGGTGGGTGACAACTCCTTTGCCTATGAAGCGGGCATACCGGCCATGTTTTCAGACCGGCTTTTTAAGGACAATTTCCCGCTGGGTGTGATGCCTATCATGCCCGAGGTCGTAGGAAACGAATTCAAGATCGCCATTGGAAAGAAGTCGGGCCAATACAATATTCAGTGGCATCTGGAAAAGACCGGCAGAAGCGCCACGGAGGACCAATTGCGCGACATCGTGGACAGGGTCAAGGAAGAAGCCCTGAAAAAACGGCGGGCCCTCACCGATGAAGAGGTGGACAAAATCGTCGATGAGATCTGCAAGTAATGATCCCAGCTCTTTTGAAACCCTGAGGCAAAAGACAAAAGCTCGATTGAAATCCTAGAGTTTTTGGAGTAATGGAATAATGGAGTACTGGAGTAATGGGCTGGCTATACCAAAAAATCCTTGATGATCCTAAAACTCCCCAAGGCTTTGTTGAAGTGGCTCCGTTCCTTCTTTACCAATACTCCAACGCTCCAATACTCCATTGCCCCGTGTGAAATAGAAATATAATAGGGTAATTATTTCTGAACTTTCTCAAAGGAGCATTGGATATAAAACAAGAAAATTGAAAGGAGAAAACAGTGTCATGATTTCCTATACTATCAGGCCCCTCAATACCGGTCATCAGTACCTGGACAAATCCCAATACACCACATTTCGTCGTAATGAAGGCGAAATGATTGATCTTCCTGTGTTTGCCTATCTGGTAGAAGGCAATGGCCGCAAAATCCTCGTGGATACGGGAATGGCAGACACGGAGCGCTCAAAACAATACCACCATG
>JAFDIX010000647.1 GCA_019307805.1 Deltaproteobacteria bacterium
ACATGCAACACCTGCCATGATCCGGAGGTCAAGGCCTTCAGCGCGCAAAAGGGATTGGCAGATCGGCTCCATCGAATCAACAAAAACCAGCCTTCCTCTGAAAACAACCGGGGTGTTCTGTCACGCAAGGGAAGTCCCATGTATCAGCTCCGGGTATCGGGGGAGAGGCAGATCACACTCTACCGAAAAAGGGACGGCAAAAAGATTCCATTTCAAAGGCTTGGGAACCCGGAGATTCACAGGGCGTCCTATCACCGACGTCTTTCCTGCCAGGCCTGCCATAGCGCCTGGATTCCACAGTGCTATGGCTGCCACGTGGCCCTCCTCAAGGGAGATGAACAGAAGGACTGGTTGAGCCAGGAGAAATCCCGGGGCCGATGGGTGGAAGGGCGGTCCTACCTGCGATTTCGCCGGCCCACCCTCGGCATAGGTCCCGGCGGGCAGATCTCCCCCTTTGCCCCGGGTTGCCAGGTCTTTCTGGATGTCTTTGACGAACAGGGACGGCACCAGCCTGAGCAGGCCCATGTCTCGTTGACCATGGCCAGCTTCGACCCCCATACCACGGGAAAGGGCGCCCCGGAATGTTTGGCCTGTCATATTAACCCAAAGGTCCTGGGGATGGGTGAGGGGTCCCTGGAAGTCACGAGCCGGGGCCTGGCCTTCAAGCCGATTTATGACAGCCAGGCCTCGGGTCTGGGCATACCATTTTCTTTGGATGCCTTTGTCTCGCCGGATGGCAGACCGCTTCAAAAGGCATCCGGCATTGGTGCGCGTCCTTTCAACGCCGAGGAATTAAAGCGCATTACCCGGGCCGCCCAATGCCTTGTCTGCCATGACACCTATGATGATCCCATTTTTCGAGAGTACAAGGAAAGTCTTCACAGATTTGAGGCTGGGGAGACGCCCTGCAGGGAGGAATTGCCATGAGGGTGAGAGGGACACTGTTCATAGGGGTGCTTCTATCCCTTTTGTTTCAGGCTGGTCCGTCCCTGGGAACAGACTACCGGTCGTGCATGGAATGCCACCGGGGCATAGAGACCATGGACACCAACCACGCCTTTCCCTGCCAGGACTGTCATCTTCATCCGGAAGATCGCCTCAGCATGCAAAGCACACACGACCCTGTCGTGCGATATCCTGCAGGCCCGGAAAATATGGACACATTCTGCGGGGGATGTCACCAGCAGGAAATAGCCCGCCTCCGAAATTCCCTTCATACCACCATGGCGGGTATTATCGGACAGACCCGCTATCTCTGGGGCGCGCAGGATGATCCCATGCCCAGGTACGCCCCTTCCCCCCACCCGGAGCTCGAGGTCCTGCCGGAAGCCGTTAAACAACCCCGGAATCCTCCGGAGCTGGTGGATGATCTGCTGGAAAAAAGGTGTCTCGCCTGCCATATCGGCCGGGTTCCCCCCCGGGAGAAGGGATACTACAGGGGGCTTGGATGCAGCGCCTGCCATGTCCTGTACGCCGATGACGGCCTCTACAAAGGCGATGATCCTGCCATGAAGGGCAGGCAGGGTTATCCCAGGACCCACACCTTTGCCGATCCCATACCGGTGCAGCAGTGTCTCCATTGTCACAACGGCCCGAGGGTGGGGGCCGATTATCCCGGCCTCTTTGAACACGACTATCACCACAGCTACCGTACTCCCTGGAAGACCGGGTCTCCGCCCGATCCCGTCTACCTCATGGACCACCATCGTCTGAGGCCGGATATCCACTTTCAAAAAGGGCTCCTGTGCGTCGACTGCCACGACAAGGGTGATGTCATGGGAAGAGGAGACCTGGCGCCCCATGAGAAAAAGGCCGTCCGTGTCAGGTGCGAGGATTGCCACGGCCCGGCAAGAGAGTCCGGGTGGGGAGGCAAGGCTATCATTCCGGGGAAAGAGGGGACTGTTTTTGTGGACAGACAGGGGCGTCGGCACCCCCTCCCTCAATGGGATGAAAAAATAACCGCCCACAGCGTGCCCCAAATGAAAAGGCTCCACTGCACCAGCTGCCACGGAGGATGGGGCTTTTACGACTATGGTATGAGTCTCATGCGGGACGACAGGGTGGACCTTTCGCGTTGGGGGGCATGGCGGTTGCAGGGGGACGAAACCGTCGCAGGCCTTTTTGATACCAGCGGACTTTTCCTGGGCACGGAACAAAGCGTTGGGGCCTGGTTTTTGGGGTGGCGTTTTCGCAGGTGGGAAAGTCTCACTCTGGGGGTGGATGGCGAAGGGCGTATCACTCCCTTGAGACCCCATTACCAGTACCTGATTTCATTTGTGGATAAGGGAGGGAAGGTCATTCTGGACAACGTTGTGCCTGAGCGCGGAGATGGACGCGGACCTGGTTGGGCCTCTATGCCCTTCATCCCCCACACGGTTCAGCCCCGGGGACGGGCCTGCGAAGAATGCCACGGGCAGGAACTGGCAGCAGGGAAAGGGCTCTGGAAAGGGGAGGGACCGGATCTCATGCTGACGAAGGCCAGCCCTCCGGTCTACCCCGGGATGAGACTTTTGAACCAGGAAGAGACGGACAGGCTTCTCAGGAAGAGCCCCCTTTTCCGCAGGATGCGCTCACGTGACCTGAATCGGGCTATGAAATAGTAAAATATAATGGGTGGGTTTATCGGGTCAAACAGGACAGGATGGGATTTTCTCACCCGAAAGTATTAGATGAAAAGAAAGGCGGGTAGGCTATTGTGTCCCGAAAACGTCAAGAACCCCATAAATAATGGCTAAAAAGTGCTTTCAGGGTTATTTTATTGTTGAAATTTGATTTTTTATCTATTA
>JAFDIX010000648.1 GCA_019307805.1 Deltaproteobacteria bacterium
CACCAGAAATAATGGAGAATTCAAATCTTTTGATTGATGGTATATAATCAATTCCTATAGAAAGGGATAGGAGGACGGACGCTATGAAAAAGAATCACTCCGGAATATATCTTTTATTTGTATTTCTTGTTTTTGCCACACTGGGATATTCGTTGGCCAAACAAGAAGCCTACTCCCCCTCGGATATCACCAAGATCGTCTTTTTAGGAACGGGAACACCCAATGCAGATCCTCAGCATTCGGGGAACTCCATAGCCTTGATTGTGAACGACACGCCTTACATCGTGGACTTTGGCCCCGGACTCATCCGGCAGGCTTCAGCAATGTCACCAAGTTACGGGGGGAACATCAAAGCCCTGGCCCCGGCCAATCTCAAACACGCTTTCCTGACCCATCTCCATTCCGATCACACAACGGGTTATCCGGACCTCATCTTCACTCCTTGGGTTCTGGGGAGGGACGTTCCCCTCGAGGTCTACGGTCCGGAAGGAATCAAGGAGATGACCAAAAACATAATCGAGGCCTACAAGGAAGACATCCGGGTTCGCCTGTATGGGATCGAGCCGGCCAACAACCAGGGTTGGCGGGTTAACTCCCATGAGATCGAGGAGGGAGTATTCTACAAGGACGACAACATCACTGTAGAGGCTTTTCTGGTGGAGCATGGGAGTTGGCCCGAAGCCTACGGATTCAAGTTCACCACACCAGACCGAACCGTGGCCATCTCAGGAGATACGCGCCCGACTCAAAATCTGATCGACAAATGTAAAGGAGTGGATATACTCATCCACGAAGTTTACTCCGAAATTGTTGATCCTCTACCACCAGCTATACTGGGGTGCATCAGATCAGGACCTGCTGGATGAAATCAAGGTGCGCTATGAGGGAAAAGTCGTCTCAGGAGAGGACCGGGTGGTGTATTGATTCCTATTCAAATGTCATTAGGTCACCTGCGTATGGATCATGGTGAGTCATCCTGACTTTCCGTCCGGATAAACCGGCTGCAATAACTCATACATAAATATTCGACCTCACGTGCCTTTTTCCGGGACTTGCCTGACATCTCCAGGAACTTGCTGACCACAGCAACAACCAGGAGTATCATGAATAACGGATATTCGTTCTTGTAGCCATGCTCCATCGGAGAGATGTTATCAGACCCACAAAGGGGAAAGACAGGTGGATTCATTCCGGTGCCTCTACGTTCTTAAATAGGAGGCACCATTGACATCCACAATGCAACCGGTCAGAGCGTCTACTCCTTCAGAGGCCAGGAAGACCACGGTTTTCGCCACCTCCTCCGGTGAGGTCACGCGGCCCATCGGACTCTGGTTGCGAACGGAATCTCCATCCGGGCCAGCGAGTGCCTCTTCGGTCATATCAGTAGCAACCCATCCCGGCGCAACGGCGTAAACATAGATATTGTGAGGAGCTAGTGCTTTGGCGAGAGACTGACTCAGGGCATTCTGCCCCGCCTTGCTGGCCCCGTAGGCTGGAGCGTCAGGTTCTCCACGAAAGGCCCCCCGGGATGTGACATTTACGATCTTCCCGCCACCGTTTTTTATCATGTGATGGGCGACCAGAAAAGCGGCATTGGCCGACCCGATCAGGTTCGTATCGATGGTTCGTCTCCAGGCATTCTGCCACTCTTCATAATTCATGGAGGGGATGGGATGGTTCTCGAAGATCCCGGCGTTGTTGACCAGGATATCTATACGGCCCATCTTTTTTATGACGGCCTCGACCATGGACTCGACCTCTTGCGCTTTCGAAACATCGGCCTGAACGATCATGTGGGAATCTCCGGGAAGCAGGGATAGGCATTCTTCGGCAGCAATCTTGTTTTTATTGTAGTGAACAGCCAGGGAAGCGCCCTGTTTTGCAAACTGGATGGCCACGGCGCGTCCGATTCCGCGGGAAGCGCCCGTTACCAAAACGATCTGATTTTTAAAGTCCATGACACCTCCTTTATTGTAAAAACGATCTAACATCCGTTTTGGACCAAGATTCGGAGGGCAGATCAGCCTAACCAGTTTCCGGTGTGCATTACCGAATCATACTGGAACTGGAGCAGGTCATAATGGAATTTCTCTTCTTCGGCGATCTCCCGGAACATTTTCTTCGCAACAGAGTCATAGGTATCCCGGCTTGCAGCTTCGAAATGACGAACGGCATGTGTCTCCAAATCCATCCCGATACTCAAGACTCCGACTTCATTGGGGCGATCATGGACCTTAATTATTTATCCTTTATCTGTTTCCATGTGTTGATGAACTCAACGGCATATTTTGTATACATTTGCACTGTCTTCTCGCCCCGTTCCCGAGTCGCATCTTTTGGGTCACCCATAGTCCAGATCCCATTGCTCGAGATCTCATGGCTGGCACCACCTTTCCCGGTCTCCCGGGGAACGCCCAGCATGGTCCCGAGTACCGCTGACAGGGCCGGATATTCCTGACTGAGAGCCAGTATCTGATTGTATTTCGGGGAAAGTGTAATCTTGGGTTTCTCCGCCCGATCCATCTTGACGAGCTCCGGATTGAGGTAGAGCATGATGGAGGTCTCCCCAATCCCCCCATGATGGTCAAATGGCGCCGGTTCAGGCATTTTCCCTTTCTGGACAGGGCTACCGATCCCGATTCCCAGTGCGGTCGCCGATGTCTGATGGTTTATTCGGTGGATCACATTCTGCTCTGCTGTCCGGTTGCCTCCATGGTAGTTAAAGAACATGAACTTCTTGAAGCCGTACTTGATGAGCATCTCAGCGGTTTCGAACAGGACCTGTTCGAGAGTTTCCGGCTTCAAGCTGAGGCTTCCGGGAAAACCATCATGGTAGACACTGTAGCCGGCCATAACGATCGGAGCTACGACCACACCGGCCTCGCTCGATATCTTCTTGCAGATCCCGAAGGATTCATAGAAATCCGTCCCGAGGGGCAAGTGGGGCCCATGTTGTTCGGTAGAGCCGATGGGGATGATGACCATATCGTTGGTTTTTAAATATTCGGCGACATCGGTCCAAGTCATCTCCTGGAGGACGAGGGGCTTTTGATTCTCCACAGCCAAAAGGGGAGAGATAAAGATCAGGGACCAGACCAGGGTCGACATCAGACAGAACCATCCGGTTTTCTTCCTCTGTTTCATCGTTACACCTCGCTGAAAAATCAGTTGAAGAGACTTAATATTATAAGTGAAAGATTCCATATTTTCAATTGGAGAAATATATAGTATCCAGACTGACGCTTCCACTCGGACCGTCCCTTGCTCCGGATCTCTGCAATATGATTGTCTCGATAACAGGAAGCCCTGTAGGATGTCAATACGCTCTCTTGTGAGCTTCGGCCATGCTGACCTCCATTGGATTTGCGGATTTTACATGATTACGCTTTTTTACAGGATGAGGTCCGATCACAATACATTAACTTGACAATCTTTTTTAGACCGGTATAAATAAACACAAGATAGGCATGTGCTATTAAATACATATCATGGCCAGAACCTCAACCGTAAAAAATCGGAGAAGTCGTCTTGAGTTT
>JAFDIX010000649.1 GCA_019307805.1 Deltaproteobacteria bacterium
CGCCGTAACGGTTTTGGCGGGCATGGGAAGCATCGGCGGCACCCTGATTGCTGCGTTACTCCTTGGAGTCGCCGAGAGTCTGACAGCGACACTTGGCGGGCCTGCATGGGGCATGGCCGTCTCCTTCGGCATTCTGCTCATTGTGCTGGCAATAAAACCATCAGGACTTTTCAGGAGGTAACTAGTTGAAGAAAACATTTTTCCTACCTGCGCTATGCGTTATTGCTGTGGGAGTCTTAATGCCCCAGTTTGTGAAAATGTCCTATTTTTATTTTGCCGCTTATGTGGTGCTGCAGTATATGATCCTGGCCACGGGCTGGAATTTGTTGGGCGGGTACACCGGGTATGTCAATTTTGGTGTGGGGGCCTTTTTCGCAATCGGGGCCTATACATCCGCGCTCCTGTTAATAAATTTCAAAGTAAACATTGTCATCGCGATGATCGCCGGGGGGACACTCGCGGGTCTCCTGGGTTTCGGTTTGGGGTACCTGGCCATCAGGCTGAGGGGCATTTTTTTTGCCATTGCGACCCTGGCACTGGCAGTCATCATTCAAATGATTATTGTGAACACGCACTGGCTGGGCGGCGCCAACGGGCTCTATATTTTCAGGCCCGAGCCCTTTCCACCCTTTTCCGACTACCTGGAATTCCTGTTTGCGCTCATGCTTTTTGTCGCCTTTCTCGCGGTGATGACGGTCAGGTATATTGAAAAGTCATGGATCGGGAAGTGTTTTATCGCCATCAGGGATACCGAAGAAGCGGCCGAATGCACAGGGATTCCGACCTTCAGGCTAAAACTCTTGGCAACGACGCTGAGCGGATTTATGATGGGGGTGGCCGGGGCCCCGTTCCCCTACTACATTACCTATCTGGAACCCTACAGTGCCATGGACCTGCTTCTAACCGTCAACAGCCTTGCCATGTCCCTCGTGGGTGGAACGGCCCACTGGTTGGGGCCGGTCATCGGGGCCGTCATATTAGGATGCACCCAACAAATCGTTACGGTAACGATTTCCTCGGAATGGAACCTCCTCATTATAGGGGTCGTACTCATCGGCTTCGTAGTACTGGCACCCGGTGGTATAATGGGGCTGATTCAAGGACGGAGAAAGTGATAATGCAGACACCATTACTCGAAACCCACAGCATTTCAAAATCCTTTGGTTTCCCTGCACTGCTCAATGTAGACATTCAGGTGAACCATGGTGAAAGATTCGGCTTGATCGGGCCCAACGGCTCGGGCAAGACCACTTTCATAAACGTGATTACCGGAGTCCTGCGCGCGGACGAGGGAGGAGTGCTTTTTGACGGTAAAGATATCACCTCCATGCAATGTTACAGGCGGGCTCGATTGGGCATCGCCCGAACCTTCCAGATACCCAAGCCCTTTATCAGTCTAAGCATTCTGGATAACGTGACGATACCCCTGAAATTTGGAGCTTATAAAGAAGGTTCAAAGACCCGCCTGGAAGAGGAGGCACTCAAGATTCTGCAGCTCATTGGGATTGAATCGAAAGCCTACGAAACGCCCGAAGATTTGACCCAGATAGAAATGCGGAAGCTGGAACTTGCCAGAGCCCTGGCACTCAAGCCAAAATTTCTTCTCTTGGACGAGGTGATGGCCGGACTATCAAGCAGTGAGGTGGACGATATATTGGCCATCCTCAGAAATCTCAATGACCAGGGCATTACCATACTGATGATTGAGCACATCATGAGGGCCGTGATGAGTTTTTGCCAGAGGATAGCGGTCCTCAATGCCGGGATAAAAATAGCAGAGGGCGGCCCGGAAGAGATCTTAAACCATAAAGAAGTGGAGAAGGCTTATCTTGGCGAATAATCTCATAGCAAATAATATATCTGCGGGTTATGGCGCGATCAGGGTGCTTCATGACGTATCGTTCAGCCTGAGGGAAGGCGAGACAGTCGTCCTGCTGGGCACCAATGGGAACGGTAAAAGCACCCTGATGAAATGCATCATGGGCATGGTCAAACCCGACTCTGGGGAATTATATCTGGAATCGGATGGCAATCGGATAGACCTGACAACCAAGGCCACGGAAAAAATCGTTGATATGGGTATTTCCCTCGTTCCTGAAGGGAGAGGGCTGTTTCCATTGTTTACGGTAAAAGAGAACCTCATCGTGGGGGCATACCGAAAAGAAGCCCGTAAGGAACTGGAGAAAAATTTGCAGTTCAGCTACGAGGCTTTCCCAATCCTTGGTATACGCAAGGGCCAGCTTGCAGGGACCTTGAGCGGCGGGGAACAGCAGATGTTGGCCGTGGCAAGAGGTATAATGTCCAACCCGAAAATCCTCCTCATAGATGAGCCGTCACTCGGATTGGCACCGGTGATCATCAGCCTGGTAATGGCCAAAATAAAGGAGTTGAAGGAAAAGTACGGGCTGACGGTGCTCATGACGGAGCAGAACTTCAACCAGGCCGTAAAGATTGCGGACAGAGGATATATCATCGTTCAAGGAAAAATCGAATTTGAGGCTAAGAACATTGAAGAACTGAGTGAACATGATCTGGTGAAAAAGTTCTATTTAGGTGGGTAGCGGCCTCGAAAAAACCGCCAAGAAACGGCGTCCCCCCCCCAACTATGACCGAAGGCGGTTCCACCTATCTAATAGAACGTTCTTTTGCACACCTCCGGCCACCAAAACAAATCCAGCTCAGTTGAAGAGAAGAGGTTCAGGCTCTCTTCCTTCACCGAACCCTAAGCCCCCCAGTGTGGTGTCCCAGATATATCTTTAACAATATGATTACTATTA
>JAFDIX010000650.1 GCA_019307805.1 Deltaproteobacteria bacterium
GGGTAAGGGAGTCCGAGATTCGTGGGATTCAATTCAGGGAAAGACCTGTGCAGTGATAGGCGTTGGTGAAATAGGAAAATATCTCGCCAAGTACTTGAAGGCCTTTGATTGCAAAGTGATCGGTTTCAAAAGGAGGCCGCTGCATGACATTCCTGACGGGTTTAACGAAATCACCCTCGATCTGCATGAAGCCATCCGCAAGGCTGAGCTCGTCTTCGTGGTCTTGCCCCTCACAGAAGGGACGAGAGGCCTTTTTTCAGCTGAAATACTGTCCGGAATGCAGGGCAAATTCCTGGTAAACATGGGAAGAGGAGAAGTCGTGAGTGAAGAGGGTCTTTACCACGCCCTGAAAGAGGGCATTCTTCTTGGTGCGGCCATAGATGTCTGGTACAATTATCCAAAGGGCGGCAACGAAATAGCGAATCCATCCCAATACCCGATCCAGGAACTGCCAAATGTCATACTCTCCCCCCACCTGGCAGGGTTCACGCCCCAGGCTGCCCGGTTAAACATTGAACAAACCATAGAGAATGTCCGATCATTTCTTAAAGAAGGCAATCCCATATTTGAAGTGGATCTGGAACAGATGTACTAGTGGAACCTATCGTTATTTACCGGACCAATGAATTCGAAAGTTGACACAAATTCATTGCTCTCTCGACATGGCGAAAGGCACAAAGCACAGGGCTTGAGGCGAAAAGACAGTTCCATGCTGCCGGATCACCCTTGTTTCAACACTGCCGCCACTTGTTTGCAGTATTCTTCGCTTTCCAAATCAGCAGGAACCATTTCGATCTCTGCGGGAGATGACACACCAATTCCCAACTCAACGGCTCGAGCTATCTGTTCCTGTTGAAAGATAGCCTTGCCCATGATGGCGTTGTTGCTGCCCAGCACCTTGAGAACAGCCACACCCACGGCGTCCGTAGCCACCCGATCCCTGGATGCCAGAAAGACATTCCCCTTGGCCCTTTCCCCAAATGCGGGCCCTCCGTCCACGAAGGCATCGATACCGTCCAGCAGAATGAGATTTGGAGAAAAGGGTGCATTGATCTCAGCGATCATCTTCTCCTGGTGGGGGGACTGGTGAAGTTGCCCCATGTAGGGAAATCCATGTCTGTCTGTCGGGACGGTACCTACGTGCAGTTTGAGGGACATGGTAAAGACCCCGCCATACTGGTGGGTTTTCAAGCAGCAGGTGGAGATGAGGTACTCCGCTTCAATAATGGGTCGGGCAACACGGAAACCTTCCGGCCAGTGGCTTTCCTTTGGTTGAAAATGCACCCAATCCTTTTCCTGAAGCGTGTCAAAGTCAATGACCTTAACATCCCTTTTTTTGAGCAAAGGCAGGATCCCCTTATCTTCCATAACTCTTTGGGTGGAAGGATAACTTCTTTCGCCCAAGGATACCGATCTTGCCCCCAGGCCCCATAGTTCCTCAACAAGGGCCACCAGCGTGTCGTTGTGTGTAGAACCAGGGGTAATATCTGCGGTATTGAAGTTTGGTTTGATCAGAACTTCTTTACCCTTCACGGAATTCATATCCACTGCCTTAAGGGACCTTTGTACACCCTTTGTTCGGTCATCCACTTTTGCCAGAGTTACAATAGCCATGTTCCCATTCTCCCATAAAGCGTCTTATCTACCCTGTTTCTAATTGGCGGGGATAGAATTTTAGAAGCTTAGGTGTTGGGCAATGTGGTGTCAAGGGTCTCCCCTTGACCTTTCACCCGGGGTTTCTGTATTTTATTCTCTGATTTATCAAACAAAAGGAGAAAACAATGGGAAAAGCCCCTGTTGTGATCATCACCGGCGCCTCACGGGGTATAGGCGGCTGGGTCGCCCGCTGTCTGGGAAAGGTGGGAGCCAGTGTCACAATCCTTGCCCGCTCAAAAGAAGACCTTTCAGCGGTTGCCCGGGATGTTGAGGCAAAAGGAGGCAGGGCCTTGACCGTCGTGGGGGATATACGGTACCCCGAGATCCATGAAGTCGCTGTTGAGAAAACCGTTTCCGATTTCGGCCAGATCAATGCCATTGTGAACAACGCCGGTATTGCAGGTCCTCTCGCCCCTGTTTCTGCGGTTGACCCGGAGCAATGGATGTCCAATATCCAGACCAATCTCCTGGGCCCCTTTTACATGGCAAGGTCCGCCATTCCGGAATTACGGAAGACCGAGGGCCGCATTGTGAACGTCGGCAGCGGTGCCTCAACCCTCCCCATTCCCTCGGCAAGTGCATACTGCGCATCCAAGGCAGCCCTCAATCATTTCACCGCCGTTTTGGCACAGGAAGAACCCCTGCTGACGGTGGTTGCAGTTCGCCCCGGCATGGTCGACACGGACATGCAGGCCTTCATTAGAAGGCAGGGACACGGCGTCATGCCTCCTGAACAGGTGTCCTTCTACCAAACCATGAAGGATGAGGGGCAACTGGAGCCCCCGCTGGTCCCTGCGCGCTCCATAGCCTGGCTCTCCCTGCATGCCCCGAGGGAATGGAGTGGCGATTTTTTAGATTATGATAATCCGCAGATTGCCCTTCCGGCTCTTGAACTCCTTGGGGAATCGGCCTGACCTGTTCCGGGTTTGTGGGGAGTTTGGATCCGCGTGTTGGAATTGACAATAATAGGGAGGATTTCGAAAGTAAACGCAGTTCAAAGGGCTATTTAACGGCTTCCACCTGATTTTTTTTCAATAAGCCAGCAGGCATCAGCAGGATCATCCGTGTACTGCATCCGGGATCGCAATCGCTCATAAAAGGAGAGCGGCGATTTATCC
>JAFDIX010000109.1 GCA_019307805.1 Deltaproteobacteria bacterium
GGTGCGCAAAAAACCGTGGAATCATGAAGAGCAGAAAGACATAGAAAATCCTGGTAGAAAGGCTGTCCCCCCTCCACCAGTTCAGGAAGACAATGAGGCAGACACTGAAAATGAAGATATTCAGGATACGATTTTGAAGAAAGGGATCATCTTCCCAAAAGGTAATCTTTTGCGCTATCAGGTAAAGCCACTTCACCCCGGAGGGGTGGATGTTTCTCACCGGATCAGTTTGCCAGTAATGGGCAATGGTGTCGGGATTGAATAACTGCCCACCAGGGAGCGCCAGCCATTTCTGCACATTCCCGGCCGCTTCCAAATAGATCGGTTCATCAAAGGTCACGCCATACTGAGGCAGGGTGAAGAGCAGGGGCAGGGCGATGAAAAGAAATAGTATAATGTAGCGTAATGACTTGGAGGTCATTGTTTTTGAAAGTTTTGAGGATGGTGCTATCGAAAAATATTGTATTTTAAAATTGCATATATGGCCCATAGACCATCTTTCCAGTTAATCTTTTTCCCTTCCGCGTAGGATCGGCCATAATAGGAGATACCTACCTCGTACACACGGCATCTTTTTTTGGCAATCTTTGCGGTCAGTTCGGGTTCTATTCCAAATCCCCTTTCTTCTATAATAACATCCTTGAGCACCTCTGTCCTGAAGAGCTTGTAACAGGTCTCCATATCAGTCAGATTCAAGTTGGTGAACATGTTGGAGAGAATGGTCAAAAACCTGTTTCCCACATAGTGCCAGAACAGATGTACCCGGTGCGGACCTCCACCCAGAAAACGGGAACCATATACCACATCCGCTTTTCCATCCTCGATGGGAGTCATGAGTTTGGGGTACTCAGCAGGATCATATTCCAGGTCCGCATCCTGAATGAGGACCATATCGCCGGTCACCTGACGTAAACCTGAGCTTATTGCAGCACCTTTTCCCATGTTGACAGGGTGATACACTACCTTGTCCACGTCCTTTTCAAGTTCATTTCTTATGAGCTCGGTGGTCCCGTCCCTGGAGCCGTCATCCACAAGAATGATTTCCATTTCCTGCACTGGAGATCCCTTGACCAGTGAAAGCAGTTGGGCAAGGGTCGCCTTTTCATTGAAGCACGGGATAACAATGGATAGTTTCATGGCCCCCGGGTCCTTGTGGGTCTTGAAGTAACCTTAACCCTATCGTTGCATAACATTATGTATTCGATCTAGGCCGTTACGACGAAAACCATTGCCAGTATTGGCTGATTCTGGATGCCGGATCGAGTCCGGCATGACGGTTTTAGGACTTTCTACGAAGCCGTCACTATTAGAGCATTCCTGAATATCCCCGCTAAAGACGGGATCTTCGACCAGCATCTAGTATCCCCGCTGATCTTCGACCAGCATCTAGTATCCCCGCTAAAGACGGGATTTCCGCTTCGCTACAACAAGCATCCAGCATCGATCTCGTAAAAGCGACTGTTTACGCTTATCCTCTCAGTTAGTTATACAGATTAATGCTACGTTAGCATTTGATCTTTCTTTTTACCAGATCGCCAGATGCAAAACCAGACAAAAAAGAACAGGCCCAAAGAGACAAAGGTGACGGCAAGATAGAGGTTGAAACCCTTGGGGCGAAAGACAAACCGGATGTGATGTTTGCCCTTTTCGACTTCTACCCCCTGAAAAAGCAGATTCAGCCACAGGCATGGTCTCTCAGAACCGTCCACGTAAACGCGCCAGCCAGGGTAGGCGGATTCGGTGAGCAGCAGTATAGAGGGTTCCTGTGCTGTCACTTCAATCTCGATTTGGCCGCCATGGCCATATTGTATATCGTCAACGTTTTGAAAGAAGGGTCGCTTGTATTTTCTTGCCAACCGGGGCCGGCCATAGACCGAAGAGACGGGATCGAATGAGGGTCGGAGCAGCGTTTCAACCGTCCCCCGGGCCAGGGGGTGGACACGGCCCACCAGCCAGGCCCTCGGCAATGGTTCCTTTAACCGGTACACGAGGGGACTTATTTTTTCAACCACATCTTTCAGCTCATGGTGCTGAGCCAGGTCCTGTGATGTGAAAATGTATTTGACATTGGCGAGCCTGAGAAAACGAATCCTTTCAGGCCATGGCTTCAACAGGATTTCAGTGATGAGGTACTGGTATCTTAATTCGAGACCTGATTTTCCCCCGGCTTGGTAAAGACCATCCAGCAGCGCCAGGTTGGGCATAAGGAGCATTTGCCAGGCGATATGGTGGTTGAGAACAGTGTCTTGAACGGATGCCTGCGGTATTGCCTTGGGATCGACATAGATCCTGAAGGTCCCGGGGTCTTCAAGGACGGGTTTAAGGGCAGGGTGATGGTATTGATAAAAAGAGGATCTTACCACGGGGTTGAGGTTTCCATGGGCGCCGTAGAGGTCCAGGACCAATACCAGGATCAGGAGAGTCCCGGGCAAGAGGGGAGGGATGCCCCTTCCCTTGAGTAGGGACATCAGCCTGTCAAATCCATAGGCGGACATGACAAGGAGGCTGAATCCCGCCAGAAACATGAATTTCTCAGGAAACCTGAAAAAAGGGAAAACCTTATAGAAGAGATAGTAGAGGGGTGTGTATTTTCCAAGGGCCAGGGTCAGGCCGAGCAGGAAAATAATGGGCCAAAGGAGAAATTTCCGTGAAAAATGGTGGAACACCCCCACAAGGGCCAGTGGCACAATGAGTAAACCGGGATAAATGGTAAGGAGCCAGGGCATCTCCCCCTTTCCGGGAAAGAAACGACTCAAGGTATCAGGGTTTGTGGCGAAATCAGCGTCAAAGTGGAGGGGGAGAATGAGGTGCTTTAACATTCCCCATTCCAGGGAGAATTTGGTCACTTCCTGGTATGTCAGCCCGCCAAGACGGGCGGAATACTGGTAATCCGTATAGGTCGGCCCCAATTGCACGGCGGTCATGAGTCCTGAAAGGGCGATGAGGCCAAAAAGGATGAGCCCCGTTTTTAGCAGAGATCGGCCGTGAGAATTCCACGGAGAGGCCCGCATCATGCCGAAGAGGAAGAGCAACCCGACGGTCATCAAAAAGAGTTGCGGTTCTCCTCCCAGGATGGCCATGGAAAGGAACAGGGCTGTGAGGAAATACCCGGTTGTCCATCCTTCATCGGAAGCCTTCTGAAAAGACCAGAGAATAGCCGGCAGCCAAATGGCGACGGTCAGGTTGTTCAACATGCCCACAGAGGCAATGATAAAACCCCCGAAGCAATAGGATACCCCTGCGAACAGGGCGGCCCCCGTGGAGAGACCGAGGCCCCTTATAAAAAGATAGAAAAACAGGTAGGCAAAGAAAAAATGACAGACAACGTAGATATTATAGGAAAAGGGAAATGGAAGGAAATAGAAGATCAGGGAAAGGGGGTAGAATACCCCGGATTGTATATCACTCAAAAAGGGGGAGCCGCAAAAGTAGTTGGGGCACCAGAAGGGTATGGAGATATCCTGCAGGGAGGTTGCAAGAAAGGATTTCATGGGATAAAACCAACGGTGGGTATCGCGGAAGAAGAATGTCTTGCCCGCGAAAATGACAGGGTGAAAGAAAAGGATGGTCAGGCAGAGAGCGAAGAATATATAGATGCGCCGAGAAAAAACCATATCCTTTACCGTTTTTGTGCTGGTGGGTGCCTTCGCAGTTCTCATCGTATCCACAGGTATCTTATCATGGGTGCCGCCGGTAAGCAAAGATGCCCTCGTCCATCACCTTGCGGTCCCAAAGCTCTATCTGGAACACGGCGGTATCTATGAAATACCGACCATGCCCTATTCCTATTTTCCCATGAATCTGGACCTTTTGTACTTGATCCCCCTTTGGCTGGGATCGGATATTGCCGCCAAGTTTATCCACTTCGCCTTTGCCCTGCTTATCGCATATCTCCTGTTTCAATATCTCCGAAGAAGGCTGGGCACACTCTATGCTCTGTTTGGAAGCCTTTTTTTCCTCTCTCTACCGATCATTGTCAAGCTTTCCATAACAGTCTATGTGGATTTGGGTGTCATATATTTTTCCACATTTGCCCTGCTTCTCCTCTTCAGATGGATGGAGCAGGGATTCAGGTTGAAATATTTGGTACTCTCGGGAATATTCTGCGGCCTGGCCATGGGGACCAAATACAGCGGCCTGGTCACCTTTGCTGTTCTAGGATTGCTGGTCCCCTTTCTCTGTGCAAGATATGAAAAGGATAGGGACGCTCCCATGATAAGGCCCGTATCGTGCGGAATTTTATTTCTCCTCACGGCCCTTGTGGTTTTTTCACCATGGATGATAAGGAACTCCCTGTGGAAAAACAACCCTGTGTACCCCCTCTATAACAGCTTCTTTAAAAAACTGGAGGTCGGCAAAGGGAAAATCATGCCCACAGTAAAAATAGAAACAGAGGCCCGGCAAGACAAGGCAGGCCTTTTTACCTACAGGAAATCGGTCTATGGGGAGCGCTGGTGGGAAATGGCCCTCTTGCCGGTTCGTATCTTCTTTCAGGGTGAGGATGGAAATCCCCGCTTTTTTGATGGCAAATTGAATCCATTCCTCCTGCTCTTGTCCCTTTTTGCCTTCTTTCCCGGAAGAAAAGACCCCCCTGAATGGTTACGTGAAAAGAAGATTCTCCTTGGCTATGCAATACTTTACTTTGTGTTCGCGTTTTTTACGAGTGCACTGAGGATCCGCTATATTTCACCCATTATTCCTCCCCTGGTTATCCTGTCCACTTTTGGCCTCAGGAATCTCATGGAGACCGTCAGGAAAATCAAAGGACCCGGCATGGGGTATGTGGCACATGGGGTTGTTCTTTTTCTGCCCGCTTTAGCACTGGGACTCAATGCCCATTACATGGTCGGACAATTCAAGCATGTCAAACCCTTTGGCTACATCACCGGAAAGGTGGATCGTGACGAATACATATCCCGGTATCGACGAGAATACCCGGTCATCCAGTATGCCAACAAGTCTACGCCCCGGGATGCAAAAATTCTATTTCTCTTTTTGGGAAAGCGGGGATACTACTGTGACAGGGACTATGTCCCGGATACGGCAGGCCAGGTGAGATCCCTCTACAGAAACATCAAGGGTGCAAAGAGTCCGGAAAATATCTGGCTGCAGCTTCGGGCCCGGGGAATCACCCACCTTGTTGTGGATCTCTCTATCTTTGATAAATGGCTGCACAGTCTCTTTGACGCTGAAACCCAGGGGCGTGCCAAGGAATTCTTTAAAAAATATCTCGTGCCCATGTATTTTAAGAATGGCGTAGGGTTGTATGAGATCAAGAATGTGTGATTCCTCTTCCAGGAAGGTTGATTTTATGGGACATATTTTAATATAATACATCTCAATATCTTTACCCGAGCAGAAAGACATGGGGGAGCATGGAAAGCACAACCGTATCAGTGATCATCCCGGCCCACAATGAAGCGGAAACCATCGGGGATCTGGTAAGGTCAATACAGACCCTTTATCCTGATTATGAAATCATTGTAATTAACGATGGCTCCGGAGACAATACCGGAAAGGCTGCGAGTGATGCCGGGGCCATTGTTTACAGCCATCCCTATAATATCGGCAACGGTGCGGCCATCAAAAGCGGCATAAGGATAGCCTCCGGGGATATCATGGTCTTCATGGATGGGGATGGCCAGCATGAGCCCGAAGAGATTGGGGAATTGCTTGAACATCTTCCTGCGTTCGACATGGTCGTCGGTGCCAGACCCAAAGGCCGTCAATCCTCATGGCGACGCGGCCTGGGCAATCGCCTTCTGAACTGGCTTGCCACCTATGTTTCCAAATTCAAGATTATGGACCTCACTTCCGGATTCAGGGCCGTCAAAGCTCCCATTGCGCGCAACTTTCTCTATCTCCTGCCCAACACCTATTCCTATCCGACAACCCTCACCCTCGGCGTACTGAGAAGCGGGAGAAGCTTGAAATATATACCGGTAGAGGTTCAGGTCAGAAAGGGGGGAAAGAGCAATATTAAATTATTCCGTGACGGCATAAGGTTCTTTATGATCATTACGAAAATATGCGCCCTCTATTCGCCTCTGCGAATATTCCTCCCCCTAAGCTTTTTCATGTTTCTGACGGGTCTTGGGTACTATCTCTACACCTACATCTTCTGGGGCCGTTTTACCAATATGAGCGCGCTTCTCTTTACGACATCCGTCCTGGTATTCCTGATGGGCCTTATCTCTGAACAGATTACCCAGATGAGGTTTGAGAGGAGCGAGGGGGACAGGTTTATTTGATTTGGGTGGGAGTGGAGCCAAGAATGGAGGATCAGGGAACCAACCTGCAGATCACGGCATTCAAAGCGTGGCTATACTCGGCACCATGCCCCCCATACGTGCCTTGAGCAGTTATTGTCTGGAATTGGCACACGCCATTGCCGATCTGGGCAGGGTACAGTTTATTTCCTTCAAGAAGATTTATCCCTCAGCGGTCTATCCCGGCGGTGATTTGAGGGATGATCACACCTTTCCCTCCATCACCCATGTCAATCTGAAGATCAATCGTCGTCTCACCTGGTACAACCCCATCATGTGGGTCATGGAGGGGCTGAGGACCAGGGCAGACCTGTTGCATGCCCAGTGGTGGAGCCTCCCTCTTTTTCCGGTCTATGGGGCAGTGTGTCTGGGATTTCGACTCAGGCGGAAGCCTGTTGTTTTTACGGTGCACAATGTCCTGCCCCATGAGAAATCCATCATGCATGACATTGTGGTGCGGGGACTTTTTAAGATGGGGGATCACTTTATCGTGCACTCCGCCTCAAACAGGTTGCAACTCATTCAACACTACGGCATTTCCCCGGAACGGGTGACCGAGATCCCCCATGGGCCCCTGGACTTTCATGTTCAAAGTGAGGAGGCCCGTGACCTTGTGAGAAGGGAAATGGGCTTTGATGCCGGGCATCGCGTCATTCTTTTATTTGGAGCCATTAGGCCCTACAAGGGCATTGAGACGGCCCTCAAAGCATTTGCAATGATTCTGGAAACAGTGCCCAATGCACGCCTTCTCATAGCCGGGAAGCCCTGGGAGCCATGGGAGCCCTATCAGCGGCGGATCGATGATCTCGGCATCGGAAAGTACGTAAAGACCCACCTTCACTATATCCCTTCGGGCGAGGTGCACCGGTTTTTTGAGGCCTCAGACCTGGTCATTCTGCCCTACCGTCGTTTTGATTCCCAAAGCGGGGTTGGTGCGACGGCTGTTTCTTTTCGTAAACCCATGGTCGTATCTGATACGGGAGGGCTTTCCGAACTGGTTGGAGATAAACGCTATGTCGTTCCTCCCGGGGATCCCGAGGCCATGGCGCAGGCAGTGGCCCATGCCTTGAAAGACCCCCGCCGGCTGGAGGAAATGGCTGCAGATACGGAAATGGTGGCAGAAAGCATGGCCTGGCCAATGATTGCGAAAAAGACCTGGTCTGTATACTGCAAAGTGCTTGGTCGTGATAATTTATCCCTGGAGCAATAGCACGCTATGGCCTTTCCGAAACAGATTCTGCACAGGATGATACGGTACCGTCTTTCACGGTTGGGATGGATGCGGCCGGGTACACCCTTCAATCTCACCTATTCTGTGACCAACCTGTGTCAATCCAGATGCCGGACCTGCAAGATCTGGGAACTCTACAGGAAAAATCCGGAAAAACGTCAAGAGGAACTCCGCATAGAGGAGATAGAAAAGATTTTTCGCACCATGGGGCGCATCTTCATCTTCAACGTGAGCGGAGGCGAACCCTTTCTCCGAACGGATATCGTCGATATCGTGACACTGGCCTGCCGGCACCTGAGGCCGGGCATTATTCACATTCCGACCAATGCCATAGCCCTGGACAAGGTCGAGCAGCGGGTCGTTGAAATCCTGGAGGTGGTGAACAGGTTCAATCCTTCCATTCAGGTGACAATCAAACCCAGCCTGGATCATATCGGCGAAAAACATGATGAAATACGCGGCATCCCGGGCAACTTTGAAAAGGTAATGGACCTCTTTGAGAGATTGAAAGCCCTTCAGCCCCGGTTTGCCAATCTGCATGCTGAACTGGGAACGGTGATCTCCAGGTGGAATGTCGAAGATATTGCGGAAATTGCGCGCTTTGCGACCGGACTCGGATCGGACAGTTACCGGAACGAGATTGCCGAGCAACGATCCGAGATGTTTAACCTGGAAGATTCCATCACACCGGCGGCGTCGGATTATGAACAGGCGATTGGTTACTTCGTAGGAGAAATCAAAAACCATCTGAAAAGCCTGTCTTTTTTTCAGCGGATGACCAATGCCTTTCGGCTCGTGTACTATGATTTGGCCATTCGTATTTTAAAGGAGGACCGGCAGGTAATTCCCTGCTATGCGGGCGTTTCCAATGCCCATATGAGCCCCTACGGGGATATTTGGCCCTGCTGCACACTCGGCTACGATAAGACCATGGGCAATCTCCGGGATCATGGCTATGATTTCCATGCCCTTTGGAACAGTCCCCAGGCGGAGAAGGTGCGCGATTATATACAGCGTCCTTCCTGTGCATGCCCCCTGGCAAACCAGGCATATTCCAATATTCTGTTACACGGACCGTCTTTGTTGAAAACACTGGGAACCATGGTAAGGACTAAATAAGGGTTCCAAGAGAGCGGAGGGCGCACCATTCGGCCACGAAGGTTTTCAAACCGATTTCTATTTTTCTTGATCGCCCTGTTTGTGGCGGGACTACTGCTTTATTTGTTTTCCGGGAGCCTTCTTCGAGGTCTGGGCCGTTTCGTGGTGGTCGATGAGACACCCGTGCCCTCGGATGCGGTCATCGTCTTGTACACCGGGGTGGAATATTCCCCCCGGCTCGTGGAGGCGGCTGATCTTTACCGGAAAGGCCTGGTAAAAAGGGTGGTCATCAACGGCAACCGCAAAACGGATTCCCTGCGGGAACTGGAGAACAGGGGATTCAAGCGGTGCTGTTCCTGGCATGAAAATTCTCTGCGAATCCTTTCTCTTTTCGGAGTCCCGAGAAACAAGGTGATCTGTATCAGTGCAGAGGACGTCTACGATACAGTGAGTGAAGCCAAAGTGGTGGGGAGAGAAGTCCTTGGCCGGGGATTGCATTCTGTCCTGATTACCACGAGCAAATACCACACGAAACGCGCCCGTTTCATCTGGGAAAAAATGTACGACGGCCAATTGTCCATTCGGACTGTCGCGGCCAAAACCGATCCCTATGATCCCAGTGGGTGGTGGAGAGATGGTCGGCAGATTCGTTGGGTCATGGCGGAGTACGGGGCCTGGATCTATTATTGGTGGAAAAATCTTGG
>JAFDIX010000651.1 GCA_019307805.1 Deltaproteobacteria bacterium
ACTCAAATTTCAAAACAATGCCAAGTCAAAGCTAACCAAAAGAAAGTGGTTTTGCTAGGATCAGAATCATACCTTTATAATACATGCATCGGCCTGGGCCAACCCCCCGCAGATTCCTGCAAGGGCGTAACCACCTCCCCGGCGTTTCAATTCGTACATGAGGTTCATGATGAGCCGGGCCCCACTGGCCGTATTGGGGTGCCCCACGGAGATGGCACTGCCGTTGATATTGGTCTTCTCGTGGAGTGCCGTTGCCTTTGTCTTATCCTTGTCCGCCATCAAAAGCAGGCTTACCAGAGGCACGGCGGCAAAGGCCTCGTTGATTTCCATTACGTCTATGTCATCCAGGCCCAAACCGGCATCCTGAAGGGCCTTCAACATGGCAAAGGCAGGCCCCTCGGGCATGCGAAGGGGGCTGATGGCGATGGATGCCATGGACACGATTTCCGCCAAGGGTTCCAGACCCAGCTCCTCGGCCTTGGCCCTCTTCATAAAGAGGATGGCCGTGGCCCCGTCATTGAGCCCGGGGGCATTTCCCGCGGTCACTCCCTCGCAGCCATATATGCCGGGAAGCTTGCCCAGCTTTTCAAGGCTGGAGTTGGGCCGGTACTGCTCATCAATGTCCAGGGTAATGGGATCGGCCTTCCTCTGCGGAATCTCCAGGACCATCATTTCACCCTTGAATTTCCCCGCATCCCAGGCCGCGCCGTAATTCTGATGACTTCTCAAGGCCCACTCATCCTGCTCCTGCCTGGAAAACCCGTATTCCTTGGCCACGTCATCCGTATCCACGGAAACGGGGTTGAAGTCCTTGTACCCGAGGGCAAAGAGCGGGTCTTCCATGAAACGGGGTTGAAGTCCTTGTACCCGAGGGCAAAGAGCGGGTCTTCCATTTTGACATCACCGATGCGGAATCCCTGCCACCGGAGTCCCCTGACAATCTGGGGTTCCTGGCTGAAGGATGTGGCCCCTCCTCCGATGGCACATTGTATTTCGCCGGCCACCATGGCCCGGCATCCAAAATGAACCGCGGACATGGCGGAAACACAGGCCTTGTCAATGGCCACGGAAGGGGTCTCGGCCGGCAGCCCGGCCTTGATCAGGGTCTGCCTGGCTGCAACCGGGGTAAAGACATCTTTGCACACCGAGGTGTCCCCCACGCCCCAAAAGACCTCATCCACCTGCTCTCCCGGTACGTTGACCCGTGCCAGCACCTCTTTCATGGGCAGGGCTCCGAGATCAAAATAGTCATACTCCCTCAGGGAACCGCAATAGCGGCCAAAGGGTGTTCGAACGGCACTTACAATGACGATGTCCTTATACATGTATTACCTCCCTTAAAGTGGTATATTTCCGTGCTTCCTGAAGGGCCTTGGCGGTTCAGCCTTGTCTGCCAGTATCCCCAGTGCGGCAATAATTTGTTTTCGCGTATCTTTTGGGTGAATGACCCCGTCAATCACAGACCGGGATGCCGAATGGTAGGGGGTCAGGTACAGGTCCCGGTACTCTTCGATCTTCTTATCAAAGAAGTCTTTTGGATCCTCGGCCGCTGCCATTTCCCTTCTGTAGAGGATTTTGACGGAGGGCTCCGCCCCGACCATTTGCATTTCAGCCGACGGCCAGGCAAAGACCTGGTCAAAGCCTATCTGGTGAACCCCCATGGCAGGGATTGCCCCCCCGTACATTTTTCGCAGGATCATGGAGATCTTGGGGACCGTAGCTTCGGTCCAGGCATAGAGCATCTTGGCGCCGTGCCGGATAATACCGCTGTGTTCCTGACGCACCCCCGGAAGAAACCCGGGAACATCCACCATAGTGACCAATGGAATGTTAAAGACATCACAGGTACGAATGAAACGGGAGCCCTTATCGGATGCATCAATATCCAGACAACCCCCAAGGACGCGGGGGTTGTTCCCCACAAAGCCGACCACTTCACCTCCCATTCGGACAAATCCGACCACCAGGTTCTGGGCAAAATTGGGATGGATTTCAAAAAACTCTCCATCATCCGCAATGGTCCTGATGACCTCTCGCATGTCATAAACCTTGTTCATCTGAATCGGGACCATGTCCATCAGCTCCGGGGTCTCCCTGTCCACGGGGTCGGAGCATTCCTTCTTTGCAGGCTTTTCAAGATTGTTCTGGGGCAGGAATCCAAAGAGTTGTTTGATGGTATCCAGGCAGGCCTTGTCATCTTTTGCCGTCAGGTGGGTGACTCCGGATTTGGTGCTGTGGACTTTGGCACCTCCGAGATCCTCAAATGAGACTTCCTCCCGGGTGACTTCTTTGATGACAGCCGGCCCCGTGATAAAGGCATGGGCGGTCTCCTCCACCTGGATGATAAAATCACACAGGGCCGCAGAGTATACCGCACCTCCGGTGCAGTCGCCCATAATGGCGGCTATCTGGGGGATTATGCCTGAATTGAGGGAATTCTGGTAAAACATGCCTGTGACACCGTACACATTGTCCATGCCTTCATGAATACGGGCTCCGGCGGAATCGTTCAGACAGATCACCGGCACCATGTATTCCCGTGCCAGCCGCAACAGGTAATGGATCTTGGCCCCATGGGTCTTTCCTGTGGACCCCCCAAGGACCGTGGCATCCTCGGAATAGATAAAAACCTTTCGTCCATTGATTGTACCGTGCCCGGTGACCACACCGTCGCCAAGGAATTTCTTTTTGTCCATGCCAAAGTCCCGGCACTGGTGCTCGGCCAGCATGTTGAGTTCCACAAAACTCCCCGAATCCATCACATAGTCAATGCGCTCCCGGGCTGCCATCTTTCCCATGTCGCGCTGTTTTTGAAGGCGCTCTTTTCCACCTCCCTGCAGGGCTTCAGCCTCTTTGGCCTGAAGTCTGGCAAGTTCCTTTTCCCATGTTTTTTCATAGGGCATAGCTTTACCCCTCTATTACCTCAATCAACTCGATGAGGATACCAAACGTGCTTTTGGGATGGATGAATGCAACCAGATCCTTGTGGGCATTGAGATATGGGGTTTCATTAATCAACGAAATGCCCTTGGCCTTCAACCGGTCCAGTTCCCCCTGGATGTCGTCCACCTCAAGGGAGATATGGTGCATTCCCTGGCCACGCTTCTGGATGAATTTGGCAATTTGTCCTCCTTCCTCTGTTGACTGAAGGAGTTCCAGGTTCGTGCCCTCCAATGGAATAAACGAGAATATGAGCTCGCCGAAGTTCTCCTGGTCTGAGGTGGAAAAGCCAAAATTCTCTTTAAAAAAGGCCCTTGCCTCATCCAGATTTTCAACGGCCAGACCTATATGACTGACCTTCTTGATCATGGGATACGCCTCCAATATAATTAGAAATGTGATTATATTTATTTTTATGAAATGTCAAGAAAAATATATCATGGCTCCAAATCCTGTATATATTTAGTATTATAAGTATTTTATATGATACTTCGTGGCGCATTAGGTTTTTGAGGAAAAAATTTTCCTTGACAAGGCGTGCTAATATAATTAGAAATCTGATTATATTTTTATCCGCCTTCGCAGAAGACTACGGGCGACCTGAGCCATTCG
>JAFDIX010000652.1 GCA_019307805.1 Deltaproteobacteria bacterium
CTCAAATTCCTGCTGCGTCATGTCATCCGGTATTGTAACCTCGATCCACTCCTTGACCTGAGCGGTGGCAAGCAACGTCGCTTGATCTTCCGGAATCGCGGGTCGGGTGGAACCTGTTTTCGATTCACCCGGTGTTACAAAAGCTTTTCCGTCCCAGACAAAAATTTCACCAAACAGATCAGCAAGAGCCCCAACGCCGTATATCCCGCCTGAACGGGAAATGGATAACAGCGCAACTTTCCCTGATGTATCACCTGTATGCTTCATTCTTTTGAAGTTTCCATAAGCTGTGACATCGGAGGATGTGTCGCCTGCCACACTGACTGCCGATGAAAGACACAGTACAAAAGCGATAAAAAATACTTTGCGGATCATAATTTGCTCCCTACTATAAAATGAAATTTGTTTGTCTCTGATAGATTAAACAACTAAAAAGCCAAAAACCTGCGCTTTTATTTTTTCCCAGTCATTTTTTTACGAAGATTTTTTTTGGCTCGAATGAGCAGGGAGTCAACGGCAGAGACCGAACGGTCCATGATTTGGGCAATTTCTTGATAAGACATCTCGTCGAAAATTTTTAATACAACGGCGATCCTTTGGCTGGTGGGCAACTCATTAAGTACATTTAATAATTGGACCGATTGTTCAGAATCAATGAGGCGATCTTCTGGGGTTAAAAGCTCAGCACCTTCACCGGTGATGAACGGGTCTTTGGAATCCTGTCTCTGTTCTTGAGAGTGAGATCGGGCAAACAACCTTCTGATGCGGATTGCACGTTGTTTATTGATACAGAGGTTTGTGGCGATGCGATATAACCAGGTCGTAAATTTAGCATCAGGCTTGTAGGTCCCTGCTGCTTTCCAGACTCTTAAAAAGACCTCTTGAGTTAGGTCTTCGGCATCTATACGATTTCCCATGAAACGGCAAATGAAATTAAGAACCGGCCCTTGATGGCGGTGTATCAGCACTTCAAATGCCCGCTTGTCACCAGTTGTGGCCCTGCACATAAGATCTTCACTTGCAATTTTATCATTTTGTCGATCATCCATAAATGGCAATGTCTCAAAGGGGAGGATTCACATATCCGGAAGGATACTGTATAGAGCAAAGAGAATAATTGGCAATATATTCTGGTCCATCTTCCAGCCTTCAAACTTTTAATTGAGAATATAACAGGGAAGGCATCAATTGCGATATCTGTCGACCTATATACAAACGTCGATACCATTCCATCTATCCAATTTCAAGTTCATTAACACTAAACCACCCGGATATACTCAGGTCATATCAAAACGATAACTAAGGAGCGACAGACTATAAGGCGAACTTTGGAAGGATGAGCTTGACGGATCTGAGGGAGTAGCGTCGATTTTTAATAAAAAAGAAAACAGGTTCAACCAGAACTCGTTCTAAGTGTTCGAAATTATTGATCGAGGCGATCCCGCTATTTGGCGGGACGACTTCCTGCTCTCAAAGTAGGCTTCTTGTCGGAGACATATCTTTTTAACTATCTAAATTAATTTTGTATTATTAACCACCCGATTTTTCCCCTCCTTTGTGCTTACCGTGCATGCTGTCGGCTAAAAAGGGTACCTATCGGGTACCTGAAGAACATAATAGCCTATTCTTTAAGTGGTTTCATAAATTTTTGTACGAACGATAAACTTCACCAATCTTTGGAAAAATCAGGGCTCCGCGTTCATGGTGCTCAAGGCCCAGTGGATCGATGGTTTTTATCGCCCTCATTTTTTTTGTCCTTTCTTGTTTCTATTTTTATCCATTGGTTGATATCGGTTTGTTTCACCAGCATCTCGCTGACCTTTTCCATCCACAAGTCCTGGAATTGCCTAATTTCGTCCTGTTTGGCGGCTTCCCATAGGACCTTCTGCATCAGTTCTCCCATTCTTTTGCTTTTTTCGGTGGGAAAGGGAATTCTGTGTGGATAAAACTTGACCAGCACCGTTTGTCCGGTGTCCATGCGAGTAAACTCGAAGCAGAGCGCCTGTGGGTCAATTTTTTGCGGGTTGAATACGAGCAGATCCTTGCGCTTGAATTTATGCCCCAGCCCCCTAAAGCCGCTTTCCGGGGCCGCGCCCCTTTCCGGGGCCGCGCCCGTAAGCAACGAAAACACCTGGCCGATAACACCGTACACACCTTCATCCCGCTCGCCGCAAACCCTGATGGCGATATCGCCCCGGATGGGAGTTTCATCCCTATAAAGGGTCTTCAGCGCCTGCAGGCAGCACAGGTAGGCGCCAGCCGTGGTGGGGCAGGCATGGCCCGCCATCTTGACCACATCGAGAAAGCCGTATTCCATCACGGCATCCTCTTTTTTGAAGACACCCAGAGTTTGGGCAAAAGGCTCCCACATCTGGAGAGGTTCCACCTCGGCAAAAAAGTCTCTGAAACCGTTTTTGGATTCGGCTCCGGGGTTTTCCGACATTTTCCCACTGTCCTTTTACGTGCGCTTGATATTTACAATCCAGTCCACCGGACCCTGTTGCTCGTATTGCCACTCGAACTTACCCTTCTCCTCGGCCTCGAATTGATAGTACAACGGCTTGGGGTCGTGGTCGTTTATGATCCTGAGAACCTCGCCCGGCTGCAAGGCCTCCCATTTCTGAAATATCTTTTTGTGCCGTTCGACTGGCGGCAGCGGCCTTAGGTCCAGGTTTTCAACTCCTTTATTCATTTTTGTACCTCCTGAGATAGGGTTATCATATAATATTTATATACCTCATCGTGGTACTGCTCACATTGACTTAAGTCAAAAATTAAAAAGACTGCTTTATTAGTTTGTGATCATAGAAATCCAACTACATACATCTATCGGGGAAGAAATTACACTCCATATGACAAAAGATTATCATTCCAAATTTTGAATACTGTCTAAAAGACTGCCTGCTAAAGGCAAAGGTGGTCGCAGGAGCATAAATATAATAACCAACTGAAATACTGTACGAAATGTTAGTTGGCCGATTAGACTCTATCAAAAAGCAAAAATTTACTCCTAATATTTTCAGCAAGTTAGAGAATTGATAAAACTGATCGAAAAGAAGTGGTGTCCCTAAAAGGTACCTGGAAGTTAAAATCCACAAAAAAAGCACCATAGGATTATTCCTAAGTGCTTGAAATTATTGGTCGGGGCGAGATTTACCCGCTGGCAGTGTGGCGGGGGATTTGAATGCGCCTAAGGCGCACAAGTGCGCCGGAGGCGCATAAACCTCCTTTATTAAATTGCTATTTACTCGCCTATGGCGAGTACCTGCCTTTGGCGGGACGACTTCCTGCTCCCAAATTTGTCAAGCCACCCTTTTTTATCCCGCCTGTGCATGGTGTGAATAATATCAATAAGTTGTGCATGCAGTCGGCAGAAAAGAATACCTATTGGGTACCTGGAAAGTAAAACAGCTTGAGGAACGGCTTTTAAGTAAAAAAGAAAAAACACTTCACTTGTATGTAAAAGCTTATAGCCGGGGTTTGAAAAATTGTGAAAATACGAACAATTTTCTGCAACAAAACTAATACAATGAATACTTGGATATTTGGAAAATATGTATGGACATACCATACATATGTATGGTATGAACGGTCAATATGAGCATACTATCGGAAATATTATCCTCAAAAGTTCGTGCCGAAGTTTTCCGTCTGCTGTTCGGGCTTAATGACAATGCCTTGCATGTCCGGGAGATCGAACGCAGGTCGGGCTTTACAATCGGCACGATCCAGACCGAGATGAAAAAGCTGTACAGACTCGATTTGGTTTCAAAGAGAAGAGACGGTAACCGCTTGTATTATAGTGCCAATCAACAGCACCCACTCTTTTTAGAAATTCAGGCATTGGTTGTCAAAACAGTCGGCTTATTGTATATATTAAAAGGCGCACTTGATCGCCAAAAGGAAATTCGTATGGCATTTGTCTTCGGTTCCTTGGCCGATGGCTCAGAAAAAGCAGGAAGCGATATCGACTTGATGGTGATAGGGGATATAGGCCTGCGCTCATTGACTCGTCTTTTGGTAGGATTAACAGAAACCCTAGGACGGGAAATTAACCCATATGTTTTGACTACTGAAGAATTCAGCCACCGAAAATCTGAAAACGAGCACTTTCTTAACCAAGTCCTAAAGGATTCAAAACTGTTTATTATAGGGGATGAAGATGACCTTAAGACAATGGTCTGATAATGGTTGGCTAAGGCCTCATACAACGACACCTGAAGAGATCGAAAATCTTTTTCAGATTGTAGATCGTGATTTGAAGGATGCGCGTTCTGGAATTTCGGCAGACTGGCGATTTGGTATTGCTTATAATGCCACCTTGAAGCTTTGTGCGATCCTTTTATATGCAGAAGGATATAAAGCAGAAAGGAATCTTCAGCATTATCGAACGATTCAGGCTCTACCAAAAATACTGGGATCAGAAAAAAATGATGATTCAGATTATCTGGATACCTGTAGAGCGAAACGAAATACGGCGGAATACGACTCAGTGGGTGTCGCTACGGACCGCGATTCAGATGAACTTATTGAGTTCGCTGATAGCTTTAGAGATGAAGTCATGGCATATCTAAGAAAGAATCATCCTGAGCTTCTGGACATCAGATAATAAAATAGCACGAAAAGGAATATCTGTTTACAACTCACCTTAATCACTACAATTTTGGTCGGGGCGAGAGGATTTGAACCTCCGACTTCCTGCTCCCAAAGCAGGCGCGCTGCCAGGCTGCGCCACGCCCCGATTAAGGATGGACGGTTTAAGGGCTCGCG
>JAFDIX010000110.1 GCA_019307805.1 Deltaproteobacteria bacterium
CAAAGCGAACCTTGTGGCCGGCATGTTCAATCTCAGACTGAAAATGTTTGATCCGCTTAATGGCAAAAGGCAGAAGGCCGTCTTTTTGAGGATTCGGTTTTTCAACCCGATCAAGATCTTCAGTCGAATGTAACAACTTTTTGGCGAAAGGAAATTCGTTCTCCTCCCAAGTACATACAGCCCCAAAAGCAGATGGCTCTGTACTCATGCCATACTCCGACCAGAAGCCGGGTAAGAATATGGCCTCGGGAAACGTTTCAATCGCCTTCATATTCGCCTGCAACCAAATTTTTCCATCAGTAAAATAATCCAAAATTGAGTATCCGGCCCAATTCGGCAGCCAAGGGCTATCGATGATAAACCCTACCGGCAGTGGTCGGATATCTTCTCCCCGAATAACCGCCAGTAATGTTTCCCATTGCTGATCTGTCATTGGTGTCTCCTTAGTTTTGTAGGAATCATTTTAACTTAAATTGAGCGATTTTTTTTACTCTCAGCACATCTCTTCGTAAAAAATCGCGCAACTCAGGTTTATTATTTCCTGGCACACAGCAATTCGCCGGGTCGTGTATTCTTCATTTCCTTATTCAACACGTATCGCCATTTCCTGGGTTTTCAGACAGAGTTCTGCCGCTTTGAAAGCATGTTCTTGAGTCATCGCAGTCTCTGAGCGATCCAGACAGTCACGGATGAGTTGTCCGAAAAAGGGGAAACCGACTTTGCCATGTACGGAAAAATGTTTTACTTCTTTATTGTTGACCAGATAGACATGGTCACTCGCTGAATCACGCGCAATATCACAATATTTACGTAATTCAAGGTATCCTTCCGTCCCGAGAATTAAGGTCCGTCCGTCTCCCCATACGCCCAGACCATCAGGTGTAAACCAGTCTACTCTGAAATACATTGTCGCGCCATTGTCCGCAACGAGAGTCGCATCTCCAAAATCTTCAAATTCCGGATATTGTTTGTGATGATAATTAGCGACTTTACTGTGCAAAACCGTTGCATTTTTTGCATTTGCAAAAGAGAGAAATTGCTCTATTTGATGGCTTCCGATGTCACAGAGAATGCCGCCGTATTTTTCTTTTTGAAAAAACCAGTCCGGTCTGGAATCAATATTAATTCGATGAGGTCCGAGACCGATAACCTGGATAACACGACCAATAGCCCCCTGTTGAATGAGCATGCAAACGTTCCGCATAATAAACTAAGTATTTCAGGGTTGTAGCTGTGGTCTTGATGCGAGCTTGATGCAATTGTTCCAGCGTCGTGAAGGGTGGTTTATCCGTAAAATAGTCTTTACCATGGTCCATTGCCCTAAGGCCTAAGGCGCATCGTTCTGAAGGAATGTTCGCACTGGCAATGAGCCGAACAGAATCGTCTTCCAGGATTTCTTCTTCTGACGATGCATTTTTTACCTGTTCATATTTTTTACAAAAAACGGCAACTTTTTCGGGATCCGGATCATACACCCACTTTATTTCTGCTCCGGCTTCAATCAAGCCGTTGCACATTCCATAGATATGCCCGTGATCCAAACCAATGACCGCAAAACGAAACTCCCCTTTGCCGCACACCGGATCATGCGTGCCTGTCGGCGCATAATTCATTCCGTCTGCTCTTTGCATTTTTTCCGATTCCTTTTTTATAAAGCAGGTTTTTTAAATGCTTTCCGGGAAATCCTAACTTCCGCCGGGCTCCTCAAGATGTCTGCCTAAGGTGATTGTGTTACTGGTAAAATTTTTAATGCTCTTTGTTTTTTTGAAAAAATATCTCACATTCTCCAGTATTCCTTCTTTCGTATAAAAGGGATTGCTTTTCTGTACAGGCAGCCGGACAATTTGACCCGTGCTGGCGGATGCATAAATAGCTGTAATTAATTCGATCATTTTCCGGCTTTCGCATCCATCGATCAACGGGTTTGTTCCGTTTTCAATTGAGGACAGTACGTTATCTATTTGCCCCGCATGTCCGAAATGCGATATGTCCGGCAGTTGTTCATAAAGTGCCTGGATTTTTTGCTCTAATTCCACATTTTCTTGGGGAAATCCATTCTCCAACGGGATTGACGCTTTTATCTTCCAGGGAATAGACAGCCGGGCTTTTTCCCCCTGAATAATCAACTGTTGTTCTTCTCCATGATGCACGACTGAGCTTGTTATCTGGGCCAGGCTTTCATTCCGGTATCGTAATAAAGCGACAGACAGGTCTTCGACTTCTGAATTATCATGGGCAGTATTACTCATCATGGCAAAGACTTCATCCGGCATTCCCATCATCCACTGAAATAAATCAATATGATGGGCGGCGTGGTTGAGGGTACACCCCCCTCCCTCCTTTTCCCAGGTCCCGCGCCACCAGAGATCATAATAATTATGTCCGCGCCACCACAATGAATCGACTTGCATATGGAGAATTTTTCCAATATGCCCGCCATCTAATATCTGTTTCAATTTCATTATGGCGTTGGTGAAACGGTTTTGAGCTACGACGGATAATAGCTTTTTATTATTTTGGGCGGCATTGATCATGTCATCGCATTCTTGTAAAGAGGGCGCCATTGGTTTTTCCACCAATACGTGTTTCCCCGCCTGTAAGCATTCAATTGTGATAGGCGCATGAACGAAAGGGGGCAGGCATAATGAGATCAGGTCAATATCCGAACGCCTCGATGCCTCCATATGATTATCGTATATATCAACACCAAGGGCGTATTCGTCTGCCTTTTCCCTGGCCTTATCCGGGTTGATATCCACTAATGCAGCAATCTTGCAGCGTTCAGGAAATTTAAGATATCCTTTAATATGGCTGTCTGAAATCGCTCCCGTTCCGATGATAGCAATACTAAGCATAATCAACACCATCCGTGTGCACTATGTTTAACCTCATTGAGAATTTTTGATATGTATATCTACTTAATGATGCCATAATTTCCGGTTTATTTGAAGGCTGGTGTATTCATTAGAATGATGACTCTATTCAAAAAACCGCATCGGCACTTAAAAATAAATCCAAGACAGCCGAGATCCCAAAAAAAGAGCGGTTGGTCCACCGGCCAATTCAAAGGATATTTTCGTAATGAAAAACCGGAAAAACAGAGCGCATCGCCACAGAGTGATTGTCGAATTCCATTTGGAATTCGAGCACACGTTGACCAAAATAGTTAAGAAGTTCGGACTTCATTATTCAATGATAAGCAAAATCGTAAAAACTAATAAACAGGATTTCAAAACCTGCCACTGCATAGCACGAAACCTATTCTCTACGTTTCGGCGACCACTGGATTTGTCAAGACGCCTATCCCGGAGATCTCTATTTCGATGAGGTCGCCAGGGGTGACTGGTCCCACGCCCGAGGGAGTACCCGTCAGGATCACGTCTCCGGGCAGGAGGGTAACCGCTTCGCTGATATAGGCAATCAGTTTGTCAACGGTAAACAGAAGATCGGAGGTATTTGCGTGCTGACGCTCTTGGTTGTTAACACGGGTGTCCAACTCCAGACTACCAGGATCCAGATCGGTAACGATTACCGGGCCCAGGGGGCAAAACGTGTCAAACCCTTTTCCTATTAGGAGGCAACCGGTCTTCATTTCGGCGAACTGGATGGTTCGTTCGCTGACGTCATTTGCGCAGGTATAGCCGAACACACAGTCGAGCGCGTCTTGCTGGGAGACACAGCGGACTTTTCGCCCAATCACAACAGCCAACTCACCTTCGTAACAGACCTCTTTACTCCGATGGGGGTAGACGATTGGCGCTTCTGGCCCGATCACCGCTGTAGGCGGTTTCATGAACAGCATTGGAAAAGACGGAACTTTCTGACCGGATTCCCTGATGTGAGAAATGTAGTTTAGTCCAACGCCGAACACACGGGGTGGCTCAATCGGCGCCATAAGTTGCACCTGATTCAGACGATGTGTAACCTCGGTCGCATTGACGCCCTCTAAAGGATTGCCTTCGAGTCGCCGTACGGTGTCGTCGCCTTCCAATTTACCGAAGCATATGACGTTGTCGGTTTTGTAGCGCACTATCTTCATAGTGAATACCCTCCGCCTAAATTAAGTGATGAACACTCACAACCCCAATCTTTGCAAGCCGCTCCTGACCATCCAACCATCATAATGGTTTCAAGCTTGAAATTGGGGCAGGTACCGCATCTACATAGTTTGGGCTTGTCATCTACATACTGCGCTTTTTAGCTCAGCAAGTCGTCAGTTCTATCCCGGAGATTCCAGATCGGCTCAACGACGCTATGATTTGACCTCAAAAATCCAGTTTTTTTGATTTGCAGGATTCACTCCTGATGGGCTTCCATATTATAGACCTATGGGTGAATCGATTCGCCACCTCTCAGTAGGCCTTTCGATTCGTCTCTCGGAATGGCATCGATTCACAACACCTTTGGACCGATACACTGGGCGCTGACGGATGCCTTTACCGGCAGCCTTCCTTGGCAAAGGTCTCATACCAGACTGACACCTGTGATCGGTCCAGATCTCCGTCATGAACGACCAGTCGCAAACCCAGCTCAAACTTTTCACCGCGAGGAAGGACGCGTCCTTCAGTAACGAACGGGTTAACAGCAACCGTGCCCCAGTCTGTGGCGAACCATGGTCCGTAGGTCATCTGTGGATCAGGCATGACCGTAATGCCTGCCCAGTGATGGTGAGTCACGGGACCGGATAAGTCGATCCAGTCGGATACTGCCCCGGTCACGACATCCCCTCCGTTGTGACCTTCTGCGTTGACCAGCCTGCCGCCATCAATGACCCGAATGGATTCAGCCACGCGTACACCGAAATAAGCGTGTCGCGTAGGGCCGATGGTCAGATCCCACTCCGTCGGTTCTAGCTGGGAGCGGATGTCAATCACGTGCGCCACCTCACCGGGCTGAAAATTGGTGGTACGAGTTTCGATTGCAACCACACGACCATGTTCTGCACCCCACTCGCTCGGGCCGCGCCAGTTCAAGCGCTGGGTTACTCGGAAATGGCCTGGGATATGCTCCGTACCTTGCGCCCATTCCTCAATAATCCGGCCGGGGGCACGCCCCTGGAAGGTTTCGTTGACGTAAAAACAATAGGTCGCTTCCTCAAAAAGATCTCCAACCAAAGGGATGCGGCAATGGAGATGATCCGCCGCCACCCAAATAGAATTGTGATGCGGATGGTCTGCCGGGGCTTCGGAGGTCACCCCATAACCGGCGGGTGTGTACAATGGATAGAGGTAGGCGCGAAATAAGCCTTGGGTGAACGAGGCGATGGTCTTGCCACGCCAACGCAGGGTGCGTCTATGGGTTTTTGCCAAAGCCCCTTTGGGCAGGTCGATTTTCTCGGTTTCGAAGGAAAAATGCATTATGGCACTCCCGTCCCGTTTCAGGCCCCCTTTTATGGTCCGATCCAGTTCAGCAGGGTGAGGCTCAGGGCCGGAATATAGGTTACCATGATCAAGACTAAGATAATGCCCAGGAGAAAAGGCAACACGGCATAGAACACTCCGGCGACGCTCGCACGGGCAATGCGTGCCGTGGTAAAGACCAGCATGCCCATCGGTGGCGTCAGTGCCCCCATCACCAGATTAATTACCAACACTATTCCGAAATGAATTGGATCGATGCCGCTTGCAGTGATAATCGGGATGAGGATAGGCACGAGAATTACCATTGCGGCAAACAATTCCATGATCAGTCCCACAATTAGCAAAAAAACGTTCATCAGCATCAAAAGAACAAAAGGTTCGGAGGCCATTCCGCCTAGGCTGGCAGCGATCTTTTGTGGCATCTGCTCAGTCACTATTACCCAGGCGAAAGGCGAGGCGGCGGCGATAATGAACATGACCGCGATGATATCCTGCAATGATTCTCGAAATGAATTTACTATAGCATCCAGATTTATCTGGCGGTAGAACAGAAACCCGATCCCCAGGCTATAGAAAAAAGCCATAGCCCCGCCTTCGGTAGCCGTAAAAATGCCAAATCGCACCCCTCCCACGATCCCGATCGGCAGGAGCAAAGCTGGAAACGCTCTATAGAAGGCGGCCATCCGTTCGTGCATGGTGGCACGTTCCACATCCCTTCCGTAGCCTTTGCGGATCGAAACGACGAACGCCAGAACCATCAAACCAGCTGCGACTAACAGCCCTGGCAAGATGGTCGCGATGAATAGCGCTCCAACTGAGACCGAAGCCAGTGCTCCATACAGGATTAAACTCATACTGGGCGGGATCAGATTGGCCAATACGCTTGAAGCGCTTGTTACGGCACAGCTAAAGTTACGGTGGTAGCCACGTTGCTCCATTGCGGGCACGAGAGTTTTGGTGGTAGCCGCAGCATCTGCAATGGAGGAGCCAGTGAGGCCGCCCATCATAACGCTGGTGACGATATTGACCTGGCCCAACCCTCCTCGCAGGTGACCGACAAGCGAGGTAGCGAGTTTTATCAGGCGATCAGTGATGCCGGTGATGTTCATGATCCCACCCGCCAAGATGAAGAAGGGGATCGCCAGCAGTATGAAGGAATCTAATGCCGAGGTGAGACTCTGCGGCACGATGAGCATCATCAAATCGCCTTGTGGTGAAATCGCTACGATGGTGCTAAACGTCAGGACAAACCCAATAGGTACCCCAAGCAGAAGCAGTATGAGCATGCAGATTAGGAGTGTCCACGATGCTTGCAAGCCGGCCATATACGTTGTGCTCAGGTGCATTATAGTAAGGTATAGGAACAAGCCCATTACGAGCGTAAAGACAGCATTCAACGGATACTTCATGCCAGGAATACGTTGACGGGCCAGGTAGAACAGGTTGAGGGCAGCACCACAGGGAACGGCTAAGTAAAGATAGCGAAAATGCCACTCCAGCGCTGGGGAGACGTAGGAGGCACGGCTGACCAGGACCCAACCATACTTCAGCATGGAGATGCTAGTAGCGCAGATCACTACTTGCATGAAAATTGTATGAACGGACTGCCAACTGTCGCTGAGGTTGCGGCGTAACAGGTCGATAGCGATGTGAGAGTTGCGGTGAACCCCAAACGCCATACCCAGAAAAACCATCCAGACAAATGCCCAACGAGCCAACTCTTCTGGCCAGCTCAGGGATGCATTAAGTACATAACGAAAAAAGATCTGCGTAAGCGTGACTACAACTGTCGTGAGGATCAGGAGAATACAGCCTAGTTCCAAGGCTCCGTCGAACCAACACAACGCCGTTTGTACTCCCCGCTTGAGCCTATCGCATAGATGCGAGAAGGCATACCCCTTCTGCAGATGTTTTGTGCTCAGTTTGTCCCTCATGGAAATAGATTTGGTTGCTCCACAGCAGGGCGAATAGGCGAACCCGCGACGCGGATACGCTATCCCCCCTGCTGTGTATCGAGTGCGACAATCTACCGCAAGGCATTGAATTTTTCGATCATCGGCCCTGCCTTGGGATGCTTTTTAGCATATTCGTCATACAGCGGTGCGGTGGCTGTCTTCCATTTTTCTGGATCAGTAAGCCGGAGAACCTTCACGCCGTGTCCTTGTAGCTCTTCCAGCGCCTTTGCTGTTTGCGCCCGGCTAATCCGGCGCTGTTCGGCAAAGACCTCCTTGGCAGTTTCACGCACAATCTTTTGCAAATCCTCTGGCAGACCGTCTAACCATTTGGCGTTAACGCGGATGGCCTTGGGCAAAAACCAGTGATAGGTAAGGGTCAGGTACTTGGCCTGTTCATACCATTTGAAACCATTGATAGAGAAGAAATCTGCTTCCAGGCCATCAATGACGCCGGTGGAAAGGGCGTTATACTGATCGGCATACGGAAGGGGCGTTGGGTTGGCCCCCAGGGCTTTCCAGAAATCAATCCAGAGCTTCAATTCTGGTACGCGAAGTTTGAGCCCTTTGAGCTCAGCCAGGTTGGTGATAGGCCTGTTTGCCAGCAAATGGCGGAAGCCGACCTCGCCATAAGCCACGAACTCTACGCCGGTTTTCTTACGCGCGGTCTCTGACATCTCCCTCCCGATCTCCCCTTGCAGAATGCGGTCAACATGGGCCTCGTCTTTGAAGATGAAACCCAGACCCGTAATCGCGATTTCCGGAGCGACCGCTTCTTCGGTATCGGGCCCGCCAGCCGTTGCTTGGATGGTGCCTAAGCGGCTTCCTTCAATCAATTGGGTATAGTTGCCAAGCTGTCCTGCTGGAAAATGCTTGGGTTCTATCCGTCCGCCAGAGCGTTCCTTCAGCATCTTCCCCCAGTTCTCAAACGCATTAGTGATTGGCGAACCGATGGCTTCTGAGTGTGCCATTTTGAATTCATAAGTCCCCTGGGCCCTGGCGTCAAAAGGCTTCGGCAATACAAGCATTAGGGTAGCCATAACCGATCCAAAGACAACCATGATAAACTGCCTTCGTCTAAGGTTCAATTTCTTTGTGATGTTGCTGTCCATAGCGTTTCCTCCTTTTTTGTTGTTTCCTTTTTTGTTGTTTCACCAACCCCCAACCCCTGGATCTCTTCCAGGAGATTAGGTCCCAAACCTTGACACTGCATGACGACCACCATGATTTCCCTCAGAAAGAGGTTCCATTTCTCAGCATTTGAACAGGAACGTCTCGCTATCCATCAATATATGCAAAGTCTCGGCTGGGCACCTGACACTTTTCAGCACGATAGTCCAAAATACCTGACATTTTGACCCGTGTCATGAGCATAGGTATCTCACTGGGCATAGCATATCGGGTACCATCGGCACTTACTAACTCAAATTCTCTGGTGACCTGTTTCATTGCTTCGATAACCATTCTCACGGGCAGCCTCACGATTTCAGGCTGTCCTTATAACTTTTGCACCGTTCTTTATGGCTAAACAGATACCTTGGATTCCTCCGGTTACGACAGCGATCAATTTATCCATGTGCTTATTTCCTCATCTTCAGTGTATGGTGACCCTTATTGCATGCCCAGGTATAACCGTCATGTTTCGCTTCAAAAGCACTTTTCCCATGAAAGCGATCAAACCTTGAGATCGCAAGATGGCGAACGCTGGTGCAACCCGTTACAAAGACGAAGAAAGTGGCCAA
>JAFDIX010000653.1 GCA_019307805.1 Deltaproteobacteria bacterium
CAAAAAGTATACAGCAGAATATCGAGATGCCATCTGGGACTGCAAATCAGAATCAGAAATCGAGGCCGCCTATGAGAAAATGGAGGCAGTGGCTAAGAGCCCCTGTGGCCATGGATTTGACGATCCTGCCGACATGCGCACCTGGGGCGAGTTTTTTGGAGATGCTAAGAAATTTATCGGCCTGCCATCTGTTAATTACACTCCCGATAGAAAAGCTAATTGGAGGGATTTACTCGGGGCGGATTGGACCGATGAGGAAACCGCTGTTTTGAATAGGCTGCGCACAATACCTACGGAGTGTTCAGAGGAGGCGCTAGCCAAGGCAAAAATGGATTTGCAGACACTTATCGATTTTACCGAAACAACCAACCTCCGCTGTTCAGCCTTGAAAGCACTTGAGGATGAAAAGCTTGAGGAGAAGGTTGAGGAATTTGAAGAGGATGTTGAAAGGGTACTTGCTTTCCTGCGAGATAATTGGCCGCCAAACGCCGTTGCCGTTATGAAGGAAAAATGCGATCCAGGTTTGGCGTTAGAGGTTTTTCCCTATTTTGCCGAAAAAGTGGAGGAGATACTTGACCAAAAATTTAGAACCATTCGTGAGATGCAAGCTACCATTATAAAATATAACGAAAAAGATTTACAAGCGATAAGGGATTTTGTGGAGCAAGGTCAGGAAAAACTTCAGGAGGCAGAATTATTCAGTACCCAGGAACGCAAGAGCTGCGAGCTGTTATTGGAATCCTTGAGTAAGGCCAACCATGCACTTGGCTATGAATCACAGTTGAGCTGGTGCAAGGACCGTTCCATACCGGGGGCAGAAGAGTGGCTGAAGCAGGCAAGGAAAATCCGTCAGGAGATCTGGCAATTGGCCGATTCAGGGAGCATTGATTGCCGGGAAGTGATCCAGGAAAAGGAATGCGGCCCTGTTCGGGAAAAGTTGAAAGATCTGATTATACAAATATCTCAAAAAAATACCGAGGGCAAAGAGCTGGCAGTGTCTGTTGAGCAGACCGCAAAGGAACTAAAGGCAACACTCAAGTCTTGTCAGGCGAAAGCCGAGGAAGCGGATAGGGAAGCCCTCAAGGTTGCCGAGACCCAGCAGAGGATTGAAAGCCGCGCCTTGGACGTGTGCCTGCTGGCGGAGGAATACACAAAATCAGGCAACCGGAGTGAGAGAGAACGCATTCTCAAGGACATGAGGAGGGTGAGAGACGAAAGTGGAGTCATGGCAAGGGAGGCGAAAGGCGCTTTCAGAAAAGCCCAACGGGCTGAATCTGAGGCAAAAAGCATGTATGAAAAGGGAAAGCGACTCCCGGATGCCATGAACAGGCTATGGAAGCAGTTCTTTGCCCTTTCTGATGAATGCAAATCCTTTCAGAAGGCATTGGATGAACTCAAAGAGACGGCCATTGAACCATCCCAGCAAAGCAGGACTTCTGACATGCTAGCCGTGGCATGTGATGACGATGCCACAAAAAATCTATTGGGCAGGGCTGAAAAAAACTTCTCCATTCTAATGCAGGGAATGGACACAACCAGCAGAACCCTTACCAGTAAGGTCCTGCCGGGGGAACAAAAAACTAAAGAGGAGATTAAAAAACTCAAAGGGTATACGGAGAGCGCCGGTTTTTCCGTGGAAGTGGCTGAGGTAACGATTCAAAAGATGGATAAATTCCTCAGTGACGTGCGGAATTGTACCACCATGGCCACCACAGTTTCAGGAGATCCGGAGGGCAAGGGCGCAGGCTGGTCAGAGGCCATTTTCATAGTTCGCATAGAAGGCTCAGGCTTCACACCGACATATGGTGGCGGAACGTGGAAAGTGAGCGGGTCGGAGGAGCGTTTTCTCGTTGTGAAGAAGAATGAAATTGTATCAGAAGGGGACGAAACACCCGAAGGGACTGATTCCAATGCGCCTGTCGCTGTTGTGGGTGAGGATGAGCGTATTGCTGAAAAGGTGAAGGCAATAGAACAAAGGTACAGGGCCCTGGTTATTGGGAGACTGAAAGAGAAAATGAAGGGGATGAAGGATGCCATCGATGGTGTCCCCTGTGAAAGGACCTGGCCCACTCAAGGCAGGACTGAAGATGACCCTGGGGGACCCCATTTCCTGACGTCCGGAGCCAAGGTAACGATCGTCGAAGGGCCTTACTTCAGTTGGGAATCACTGGAAGGCAGAGAACTCAAAAAGGACTGGCGCTTAAACGGTAAAGATGGTCCCCACCCGATTGAACTGGGTGAGATGGCAGGCTGTCGTTAGAAGCGCTAAAACCGTATTTCCGTTGTTTATACTGTTTGGCATGGATATGAAAAGAATAATAGTCGCTACCCTTATTGGCATCTGTCTCTTTACAAGCCATCTCTGGGCGCAGGATCAGGCTCCAAACGACCCTTTGGCAGAGGCAATGAAAGGAGCCGTTGGGCTCTCTGTGGGCGACCTCTCACCAAAATACGGTGATACAGACCCCGCCGCAGGAGGAGCAGGCGGTAGGAGCGCAGGGGACAGATCAGGCGCTGCCACGGGTTCCACTCCGGCTTCCCCCCAGAACCGTGACCCTTCCTCACCGGAAATGTCCAATCTCATAAAGACCTGGCTCATTTTGGCCGAACCGCCTCAAAACGCCACCAAAGGGGCCAATCTCCGATACTCACTTCGCGGCAACATGGTCGGCAGGGTCCCGGGGGGTATCATAACATCGAAGCACGAGGCAGGCGGGTTTGACCCTGTATATCTCTGGACCAATAAGCGCAAACTCGACTCCATCAACCATTGCACGATGGAGGAATTCGTCAAAGCACGACTCGAAGGACGCAGCATTTCGAAATGCATGGGGCGATATAAACCCCCGCAAACATCGCCGCTTGATAATTTTAAAGGTTTAAAGGTCTGGGATGCAAAGGTCGCTTTAAAAAAGAAGGGCCTTGTGCCCGTGGTGACACAGAAAGGGCCCGCACCAGAGATGAAACTGCAGGATGCGGTCCTCTCCCAGTACCCTGCCCCGGGGGTGCGGCTTAAAAAGGGCAAGCGTGTAAAACTTGCTGTATATGGCAAGTATGTCCCTTTGATAAAGATACCCAAAGTGGCAGAGAAGAGTGAGGCCAGAGCCAAAGAAAAGCTCGAGTCTTTGGGGTTAAA
>JAFDIX010000111.1 GCA_019307805.1 Deltaproteobacteria bacterium
GGAAAGAATCCGGAGAGGATTGTATTCCCTGAAATGTGCTTTACATTTAACATCAGGGATGGTAGAAAGTAAAGTTTCTTTCGCCCTTGCCTGAAGAACTTTTGTGTGTTTTTTCACGTTGAACCTGTAAAAAAACAACGGTCGGGGGGACTCTTGATAGCTCTCACGCCGGGAACTGTCGAGGAAATTCTTTGAGGAGAAAAATATGGCACGCATTACAGTCGAAGACTGCCTGAAAAAAGTAAATAATCGTTTTACCGTCATTCATATGGCCGCCAAACGGGTCAGACAACTCAGAAAAGGCGCTGAATCCAACATACACTCTAAAAACAAAGATATTGTCGTTTCATTGCGAGAAATAGCGGCCGGAAACGTGATGATCGCAGAAGCCGGGTCTGAAGATTTTTTACTCGCAACAGGAGCAACCCTGCTTCCTGAAGCAGAAAAACCGGACGCCCCTGATCAGGCGGCCGAAAAAAAAGAGGAGAAATAGCGAGCCATTAAAGGCATTTTAATATGAACAAGAGAGATTACTATGAGGTCCTGGGCGTTTCCCAGAGTGCCGGTGAAGATGAGATCAAAAGGGCCTATAGAAAGCTCGCCATGAAACATCATCCGGATAGGAACCCGAATGATCATGAGGCTGAAGAGAAGTTTAAAGAAGCGTCCGAGGCCTATGAAGTCCTGAGGGAATCAGATAAAAGAGAAATCTATGATCGCTACGGGCATGCAGGACTTGAAGGGACGGGATTTCGCGGCTTTACAGGTTTTGATGATATTTTTGCCAGTTTTGGGGATATATTTGAGGATTTCTTCGGATTCGGAACCAGGACCAGGAGAACCAGGGGCAGGCAGGGAAACAGCCTCAGGTACGACCTGACATTGAACCTCGAAGAAGCCTACCATGGTAAAGAGGAAGAGATTGAGTTCAGGAGGTGGGATCTCTGTCAGCAATGTCAAGGCTCTGGCATGGCGGAGGGCAGTGAGCCTCAAATCTGTGTTACTTGCCAGGGCAGAGGCCAGGTAGTTCGTTCCCAGGGCTTTTTTCAGATCAGCACCACCTGCCCATCCTGCAGAGGTGAGGGACAAATTATCAGCGACCCCTGCCTGGAGTGCTCTGGTGCGGGTAAGCGCAAAGTAGAAAGACAAATAACAGTAAAAATTCCTCCGGGCGTAGACACAGGTCTACAGCTGAGACTTCGTGGTGAAGGAGAACCGGGGGAACAGGGCGGGCCTCCTGGGGATCTCTTTGTAGTCATTCATGTAAAGGAACATGAATTCTTTAAAAGAGAGGGAGATCATTTGCTCTGTGAGATCCCCATATCTTTTGTCCAGGCGGCACTGGGAGATACCGTTACCATCCCGGTTCTGGAAAAAGAAGGAGGGCATGACCTCGATATCCCTAAAGGGACACAACCCGGGGATATACTCTCCCTGCCGGGATATGGGATGCCGAGCCCCCGGACTAAAAGGAATGGGGATCTTCTGGTTCAGGTGGACGTAAAAATTCCGAAAAAGCTGAGCCAGCAGCAAAAAGAGCTTCTGGAAGCTTTCCGGGGAACAGAAAAGAAAAAGGCGAAAAAAAAGGGAAAAAATCTCTGGAAAAGAATCATAAAATAAACGTGAGACACAGGGTTGAACCATGTTGACTAAGAAAAAGCTGAAGAACTTTGAAAAACTTCTGAATGAGCGGCTGGATAAACTTCTCAGCGAGGCCAATAAAACCGTGAGCGGGATGACCTCCTTCAAGGAAAACATTCCTGATCCTGCAGACAGAGCGACTCTGGAATCTGACAGGAACTTTACCCTTAGAATACGTGACAGGGAAAGAAAGCTCATTCTCAAAATAAAAGAGGCCCTCGAGAGAATAGACGAGGGAAGCTACGGCATATGCGAAGAATGCGGGGATGATATTTCTGAGCCCAGGTTAAAAGCCAGGCCCGTTACAACCCTTTGCATTGAATGCAAAAAGAGGCAGGAAGACAAAGAAAAAGTCAGGGGAATTTAGAGTACTTTTTTTATTCAGAAAATCCGGCCGGAGCAGATCTTTATTTGCCCGGCTTTTTTTGTCTATTTCCTCTGGAAATGACAAAAATCAAGAGACTGTGCTATGATGCCTCCTATGGCAAAAAGAGCAGAGAAGACCTCCAACGAGGAGGTCATCACCACCCATATTAATGCCGACTTTGATGCCCTTGCGTCCATGATGGCAGCCAAGAGGCTTTACCCTGAAGCCACCCTTGTCTTCCCGGGTTCCCAGGAAAAAAACCTGAGAAATTTTTTCCTTCACTCCACATCTTATCTTTTCAATTTCACCAAGTTGAAGCAGATTGATTTCAACGCTATCCGGAGGCTCATCCTCGTGGATACCCGGCAGAAGAGCCGTATTGGAAAGTTTGCCGACCTTGTGGGTGAAAAAAATGTTGAGTTCCATCTATATGATCACCATCCGGATGCAGAGGATGACATTCGAGGTGACCTGGAAGTAGTGAGAAAAACAGGATCCACCACCACCATCCTGACAAAAATCATCCAGGAAAAGGGGATTGCCATTACACCGGATGAGGCGACAATCATGAGTCTGGGCATTCATGAAGATACCGGTTCCTTTACCTTTGTCTCAACAACCCCGGAGGACCATAGAGCGGCTGCATGGCTCGTTGAGCAGGGGGCCAATCACAACCTCATCTCTGACATGTTGACCAGAGAACTGGATGCCGAGCAAATATGGTTGCTGAACGATCTCACCCAGTCAGCAACTACGCGGGTCATAAACGGACTCAAAGTGGTGGTTGCAAAGGTCATTCGGGAAAAATACATCGGCGACTTTGCCGTCCTGGTGCACAAGTTTATGGAGATGGAAAACCTCCAGGTGGTCTTTGCTCTGGCGCAGATGGAGGACAAGGTCTACCTGGTGGCCCGCAGCCGCATTGCGGATGTTAACGTCGCGGAAATCGCCCTTGCCTTTGGTGGTGGGGGTCATCCGGAAGCGGCCTCCGCCACGATTAAGAACAAGACACTGGTCCAGGTGGAAAGGTCTTTGCGGGCCCTTCTCACGAGCCGTATCAATCCCCAGAAGCGGGCAAAGGACATCATGTCCTCCCCCGTCATTCAGGTCTCGCCGGATCAAAGTATTAAAGAGGCCGCTACCACCATGACCAAATACAATATCAATGTTCTCCTGGTCATGGATCGACATCAGAACCTTAAGGGCTACGTGACAAGGCAGGTATTGGAAAAGGCGGTTTTTTTCAATCTGGGACGGAACCGGGTGATGGACTATATGAACATAGAGTTCTCCGCTGTCTCCCCTGATGCGCTTCTGGGAGAGGTCCAGGACCTTATCATCAAGAACAAGTTGAGAATTCTCCCCGTCCTGGAGGGTGACAATGTCCTGGGTGTCATCACGAGAACGGACCTTTTGAATATCCTGGTGGGTGGTCCGGTTGTCCCTGATTTTCTCTATGATTCCAGTCATGCCTCCCAGTTTCTTCGAAAGAAAAACATGGCTGCCTTGCTCAAGGAGAGGTTTCCAAGACGCATTATCCACCTGTTTAAAGAATTCGGTAATGTGGCCGACATGCTTGGTTATAATGCCTATCTTGTGGGGGGGCTGGTTCGTGACCTCTTTCTGAAACACGACAATCTGGATGTGGATGTCGTCATTGAAGGAGATGGCATCAAATTTGCCCAGGAGTTCTCAGCACTCCATGAAGTGCGGGTCAGAAGCCATAAGAAATTCGGCACAGCCGTTCTCATTTTTCCCGACGGTTTCAAAGTGGACGTGGCCACCGCTCGCATGGAGTATTATGAGTCCCCCGCTGCCCCTCCCATTGTTGAGACCAGTTCCCTCAAAATGGATCTCTACAGAAGAGATTTCATTATCAACACCCTGGCCATAGAACTCAACAAGAGACATTACGGAACCCTGGTGGACTATTTCGGGGCTCAAAAAGACCTCAAGGAAAAGGGCATCCGGGTATTGCATAACCTCAGTTTCGTGGAGGACCCTACCCGGGTGTTCAGGGCCATACGTTTTGAACAACGTTTCGGTTTTAAAATTGACAAGCTGACCCTTGCACTCATGAAAAATGCGGTCTCCTCAGATTATTTCAAGGAACTGAGCGGCAGGCGTCTCTTCCTTGAGTTGAGGCTCCTTCTCATGGAGCGGGAACCCATCAGGGCCATCGAACGTATGAGTGAGTTCAACCTGCTTCAATGTATTTCCCCTGAAATAAGCCAGGACAAGGAACTGAGAAAGGTACTCGAGGAGATTCGAGGGGTCATCTCCTGGTTTGACCTTCTCTATCTGGATGAGCCCTATCAACCCTGGAAAGTCTATTGGCACGGCCTTACATCTTCTCTGAACAAAAGAGCCTTGGGTCTACTCATGGAGAGAATGCAGGTAACTGATCAAGAATTAAACCACATGCACCACCTGAGATCCCATGTAATTGAGGCCATGGACAGGCTCTACCGTTTCAAGAGTGAAAACGACTACGCGCTATATACATTGTTGTATCAGTATGATACTGAGGTCTTGCTCTACATGATGGCCAAGGCCAACAACAAGAATATCAAGAAGCTCATCTCGCATTATTTCACCAAACTCAAGGATGAGAAAGTGATTCTTAAGGGCAGGGACCTCAAAAAAATGGGGTTCCCGCCCGGGCCCGTGTACAAAAAAATCTTTGACCGCCTATTGGAGGCGAGATTAAACAGGGCCATACGCTCAAGAAAGGAAGAACTCCGGTTTGTGAAGGAGCATTTCGGGGACCTCTTGGTTCCGGAATAATTAAAGAATACTGGCCCAGAGGACCAGGCTTTCAATGTAAAATTGATCACCTGATATGGACTGGAAAATACAATAGGAACGAGGAGACAGCGCAACATGGCAAGAAAAAGAATCGTCAGCGGCATGAGACCAACCGGAAAAATGCATCTGGGACACCTCCACGGCGCACTTAACAACTGGAAGAGCCTGCAGGAAAATTATGATTGTTTCTATTTCATCGCCGACTGGCATGCATTGACAAGTGAGTATTCCAATACAAGCATCATCAAGGAAAGCACATATGATATCATTATAGACTGGATAACCATTGGACTGGATCCTGATCTTTGCACCTTTTTCATCCAGTCCCATGTGATGGAACATGCAGAGCTGCACCTCATTTTTTCCATGATGACCCCCCTCCCCTGGCTGGAGAGAAACCCCACCTATAAGGAACAGCTGCAGGAGCTTACCCAGCGGGATATCTACACCTATGGCTTTCTGGGATACCCGGTGTTGCAGGCTGCAGACATTCTTATGTATAAAGCGAACGGTGTCCCAGTGGGGGAGGATCAAGCCCCCCATGTGGAGATGACCCGGGAAATCGCCCGGAGATTCAACCACCTCTACGGTGAGGTCTTTCCTGCACCGGATACACTCCTGGCGCCTACATCCAAGCTCCTTGGCCTAGACAGACGCAAGATGAGTAAGAGTTATAATAACGCCATCTTTCTCTCCGACGCAAAGGAGGAGGTCCGGCAAAAGGTGACCCGGATGATCACCGATCCCCAGAGGGCAAGAAGGTCCGATCCCGGTAGACCGGAAGTCTGCAATGTGTTTTCATTTCACGAAATATATACTTCCGGGGAAAAGGTTCAGCAGATCGATCAGGACTGCCGTAAGGCCGCTATTGGGTGTGTGGAATGTAAAAACATCATGGCGGAAAACCTGAATATCGCCCTGGAGCCGATCAGGGAAAAGAGGCGTGAACTCGAGGCCAATATTGATAAGGTGAAAGACATCATGGTAAGGGGGGACGAAAGGGCCAGATCCATTGCCCGTGAAACCATGGAAGAAGTCCGGGAAGTGGTCAAAATATAGCTTATGACAGTTGAGGAAGATCAAGCCGGGAATCAGGACTACGAGGTCAAACTCGAAATTTTCGAAGGGCCTCTTGACCTGTTGCTGCATCTCATTCGAAAGAACGAGGTGGATATCTTTGATATCCCCATTGCCACCGTTACGGATCAGTATCTGAAAACCATCGATATGATGAAGGCCCTGAACGTAAATGTTGCGGGCGACTTTCTGGTCATGGCTTCGACCCTTGTCCATATCAAGTCAAAAATGCTCCTTCCCAATTATGAAGGGGAAGAGGACGAAGAGGATCCACGGTTAGAGATCACACGCCCGCTGATGGAATACCTCAGGCTGAAGGAGATTGCAGGGGAACTGTCCGAAAGGGATCTTCTTGACCGGGATGTCTTCACCAGGCACCTTTCCCAGGATGAAGTCGGTGATGTGTATGGAGAAGAACCCCTTCTCCAGGTCAGCCTCTTCCAGCTCATGGATGCATTTAAAAGGGTGCTTGAACAGAGGGCACCCGAAGGAGTACTGGAGTTCAGACCAGAGCCCTGGTCTCTCAAGGACAAGACGGCCGTCATAGTGGAAAGGCTGAAACAGGAGGAGGCCTTCTATTTTAGCCAGCTCTTTGACCAGGATCGGACCATTTCAGAATTCGTTGTCACTTTTCTGGCCCTTCTGGAACTTGTCCAGATAGGCCTGGTAAGGCTTTTTCAGACAGACATGGATAAGGATATTCGACTGGAAGCCCATTTCAATGGAGATGAGGAAGAGCCCGATGAGTAAGTCCCTGAAATTGATCGTGGAAGCGCTGCTCTTTGCCGCCGACAAACCCCTTGCCGTGCGGGAGATTCGTCACTGTATCCCTGCCGCCTCTGCGGCTGACATCAAAAGCTCCCTGAAAGTCCTTCGTTATGAATATGAGGCCATGGGGCGCAGCTTTGCCCTCAAAGAGGTGGCCACGGGTTTTCAGTTCAGAAGTCGTAACGAATACGGCTCCTACATTCTCAAGATGCTCCAGAAGTCCCCGAGCAGGCTTTCCCGGGCGGCGATGGAAACAATCGCCATTATCGCTTACAAACAACCCATTCTTCGGCACGAAATAGAAAGGTTCCGGGGGGTGGATGTAGGTGGGATTCTCAAGACCCTGCTTGAAAAAGAACTCGTCAAGATTTTGGGACGCAAGGACCTTCCCGGACGACCCCTTATTTACGGGACAACAAAGCGTTTTCTTGAAGTATTTGACCTGAAGAACATCGAATCTCTCCCCAAACTTAAAGAGATCAAGGACTTCGGAACGGATGAAGATGAACAACCATCCCCACAGCAAGAAACGGCCCAAGACCCGGAAAACCCAGACCCCATCCCCGACGGCGCAACCCCATCCGAGGCTACAGACGGAGAAGCAGAGGATCAACAAAATCCTCTCCCTGGCGGGAGTGACATCGAGACGGAAGGCGGACGAACTGATTAATCAAGGCCGGGTCTCGGTAAACGGCAGGAGAGTCGAGCGACCGGGCGACAGTGCAATCTGGGGTCTGGATACTATTGAAGTGGACGGGGTGAAGATATCGGCACCCTCCCCCAGAACCTACATCATGCTCAACAAGCCCTTCGGCTATGTCAGCGCCTTGAGCGATCCCCAGGGAAGACCCATTGTCACGGATCTCTTGAAGGGCATCAAGGAGCGCATATACCCCGTGGGGCGCCTGGATTTTGACAGCCTTGGTCTTCTCCTCCTGACCAATGACGGCGAATGGGCCCACCGCATTGCCCACCCCCGGTATCACGTGCCCAAGACCTACAAGATCACCCTGACCGATCAGATTACCCGGGAAGCGCTGGATATGCTCCGAAAAGGGGTGGAACTGGAAGACGGGTTCAGCGGTTCATCAAAAGTGACCCTTCTCAAGAGAGCCTCTGGCAGGACCCTCATTAGAATGACCATCACCAGGGGAAAGTCGCGAATAGTCAGGCGGATGGTGGAGGCCGTCGGTTCCAGCGTAGTTCACCTGGTCCGAACGGGAGTCGGAATCCTGGAACTGGGGGACCTTAAAATGGGAAGCTACCGCCTTCTCGAAACCCATGATGTTGAGGCCATGAAAAAAATGGTGGGCCTTGTCTAGATTTATGGTTTACAGGCCTTGTCTAGATTTATGGTTTACATCCCACCGGTTTTATTGTATGGAGTGAGACTCTTTTCAATGAATAATTCAACATTCTTCATTCAAAATTGAAAATCGGGCGGTTAACTCAGCGGGAGAGTGCCATCCTCACACGGTGGAAGTCAAGGGTTCAAATCCCTTACCGCCCACCACCATAAAAATGAAATAGCGTTTGTTGGATATTCTGCCTTTTTAAAACCCCCTGCACAGGGGGTTTTTTTTGGAGAAATCTTGCAAAACGATTTATGGAGAGGTATATCAAAGCTCTTTTATGTTCTCTCACCTGTTTCTGCTTGTTCATCTTCAAAAATCAAGGGTATAATATACGCAGGTATTTTATCCAGTAGATTAGGGCTGAGATGAAAAGGAGGAATTTTCATGTTTACATTGGTATCTGAAGAAACCTATGAAGACGGCCGGATTATTTTTAAAGAAGGGAGTTCTGGAAACTGGGTTTATACAATCATCTCAGGCGCTGTAGAAATATCCAAAACCGTTGATGAGAAAAAAGTTGTAGTGGAAGTGCTTCACGAAGGAGAGGTCTTTGGAGAGCTTGCTTTCTTGGAAGGCATTAAAAGGACTGCGACGGTCACAGCGGTGGGAGAGACCATAATCGGCCTTATTGATAGAGAATATCTGGATGCAGAGTTTAATCGCCTCTCTTCAGACTTCAGG
>JAFDIX010000654.1 GCA_019307805.1 Deltaproteobacteria bacterium
GACATATCCAATTTTAAAGCAATTTCATCCAGCATGGTCTCTAACGCAAATCGAGGCTGCACCCCTCCCAATCCACGCATGGCACCGCAAGTCGGTTTATTGGTATAGACCCGCATCCCATGGAAACGAACGTTCGGGATTTTATATGGCAGATGGAGCATGGCCGCACAATAGAACATGACCACCACCCCCCATCCCAGATAGGCACCGCCATCCATCAGGGTGTCAAAATCAATGGCCTGAAGTATTCCATTTTCATCCACACCCACCTTTATGTGCATACGCATGGGATGACGTCCTTTGTTGGTGAAAAACACCTCTTCTCTTTCAAAGGTAATTTTTACCGGCCTCCCGGTCCTGCGAGCCAGAAAGGCAGCGCAGAGTTCATTAGAAGCGACTTCTCCCTTTCCTCCAAATCCTCCGCCGATTGTTGGGAGGATAACGCGAATCCTTTGCATTGGAATTCCCAGAACCAGAGAAAGGGTCCTGTGCAGATAATGGGGAATCTGGGAAGATGACCAGAGGGTCAAGCATTGTGTATAAAAATCTTTCTCAAGCACATAAGCCGAACGGGACAGGGCCTGATCCACATCACCAAAGGACTGCTTCCCTTCATATATGATATTGTTTCCTTTTTTATCTTCATGAATTGGAACCGCTCCATCCTCAAGGGCCTCCTCTGGGGTTAGATAGGCAGGGAGAGGTTCATATTCCACATTTATAAGCTCCAAGGCCTCTAATGCAGTATCTTCATCAACTGCCGCAACAGCCGCCACCCCTTCGCCCACAAAACGCACTTTATCAATGGAAAGGGCCGATTCTGTAGGTGTTTGAGGCATTATGCCATACAAATTAGGGGCTTCTGACCCAACGAGAACTGCCTTTACACCAGGAAGGGTTTTGGCCTTCTTCGTATCGATAGAGAGAATCCGTGCATGGGCATGGGGGCTGCGTTTGATTTTACCGACCAGCATACGTGGCAGCTTCAGATCATCCGTATATTGGGCTGCTCCGGTGGCCTTTTCCCAGGCATCCTTGCGAGGAAGGCCTTTGCCGATAACGGAAAAATCAAATCCGGACACGTTCGGGGCCTCCTTCATGTGCTCCCTGGCCAGCTTCAATTATGGCCTCCATTATCTTTTTATAACCGGTACAACGACAAAGATTGCCGGCCATTTCATATCTGATGTCTTCGGGATCAGGATCAGGTGTTTTCCTTAGCAGGGCCTTGGCAGAAAGAATCATTCCAGGTGTACAATAACCACACTGGATCGCCCCTTTCTTCACAAAGGTTTGCTGAAGGGGATGCAGTGTCCCATCTTTAGCCAAACCTTCAATGGTCTCAATATGCTTTCCCTGGCAGGAGATGGCCAAGGTGAGGCATGAGAGTATGGGCTTGCCTTCCATCAGGACTGTACAGGCGCCACAGTCTCCTGCCCCGCACCCTTTCTTGGTTCCGGTCAGTCCAATCTTGTCCCTGATCACATCCACTAAGAGTTCGTTAGGCCTGACAATAACTTCAGAGGGTTCTCCGTTGATAATCAATTCAATCACTTGCTTCATATAAATTTGGTCTCCCAAACTGGAAAAACAGCGAAACGCAACAAATCATACATCCTATTCCCTGGTTTTAGTCTTTAGCGGTCTGGTCATGAATTCTGAAGGGATTTAGAGGCCATACTAAGGGCACGGGCTACCATAACCCTTACAATATCACGGCGATATTCCGCGGACCCTCTTATATCATCAATAGGAGATGATTCACTGGAGGCCACCTTTCCAGCTTGCTGAAAGTTATCTTCCGAAAGTGGCTTGCCTGTAAGGACTGCTTCTGCCTCATAGGCCCGAAAAGGTTTAGGCGCGACTGATCCTAAGGCAATGCGGGCCTTTTGACATCTTCCTTCAGTATCCATCAGGAACCACACGCCTACATTGACAATATCTATCTCCATTGCCCCTCGTAGCATCCTGCAGAGATATGCACTGCCTGAAACATTGGACTGCTCAGGGACAAAGACAGATTTCAGATATTCCCCTGGTCCCAGGTCAACCTTACGATAGTCCAAGAAAAAGGATTCAACCGGAAGATTTCGTTCTGAACCATTGCCTGCCACAGTCAACTCGCTGCCCAAGGCAATGAGTGCCGGAAGGGTTTCGGCCGAGGGAGAGGCGTTGCAAATATTCCCTCCCAACGTTGCCATGGCTCTTACCTGGGGAGACCCTAAAAGTCTCACTGCCTGGTACAACGCGAGGACCTTCTCACGGATCAAGGGGGATTCTTCAATAGCCGCGATCTTGGTGCCCGCCAGGATTTCAGTGCCTTTTCCCTCCTTGTGGGAAATTCCTTGAAGGGATTCCAAATTCCCGATATCAATTAAAACAGCGGGACTCTGAAACCCACCCTTAATCTGTACCAGGAGGTCAGTTCCTCCAGCCAAAATTTTGGCCTGACCCCCACATTCGCTAAGCAGTCTTTCCAATTCGGCCGATGTATCAGGACAATAATACTCGAATGCGGGTAATCCCATTACGGCCTGATCCCTCCTTGCCCTCTATGGCTTCCCGTCTTGGGATCCAGTTTGACCTCTGTGGTATCTGGGACTTTTTTTGTCAACACAACTATGTCCATGGCGTTTACTTCATTATCTTAAGCGCAGATTTGCATGGAAAAAGAAGGTAAGGCTATTATTAAACTTTTATCTCCTCCCATCTTTTTTCTCAGATTATTCCTTTCTCTTTAAGCGTCTGAATGTCATCATCCGAGTAATCCAACTGACCATAGATCTCGTGGTTATGTTCCCCGAATCGCGGGGGGAAAGGAAGTTTACGATTCGATTCTTCTAAAAATGGCGTCATATTGGGCGGTGGGGGCAGGGTGATCTTTGTCCCTGTGGCCGGGTCCTGTGAATATAGCAGCCTCCCTTCAACCAGGGGATCGGCGATCACCTCCGGAATGGTACTTATTTTGCTAACGGGAATTGTGAGGGAATTAAACAGGTCAATCAATTCCTCTGAAGTGTGGTTTTTAGTGCTCTCATTGATTACCCGGTTCACGTTATCTACGTCCTTTATCCGACCATCATTTTTTTCATACTCCGGTTTGTCAAGGGATTTAAATATTTCTTGAGATACCATGGACTTCCACTGCCGATCATTACCCACGGCCATATAAACAAAACCGTTACTCGTTTTATACACAGAGCAAGGGCAGAAAAATTCATGTGTATTGCCCCTGCGGGTAATTTAAACATAGCCATATTGATACAGGAACCCTCTCCTGTGGCCTCACGCCTGTAAAGAGCCTTCATTAAAAGGCCGTAGGAATGTTCGCTTGTTCCCATATCGGGAAGGGGAATACCCAGTACCTGGGGATCTCCATCCGCCTCACCGGTCATGTCCATCAAGCCGGATCTTGCCTGAAGGATGGGGTCATAGGCCGCCTCGTTGCTGTCCGGACCGAAACCGGTAACTCCCAGCCATATGATATCCGGCTTCAGGGCCTTGAGGGACTCATAATCAATCCCCAGTTTTTGATAATTCCTGGGGAGCTGGTTAGTTGCAAAGATATCAACTTTGAGCTCCTGGATGAGAGAATGGAAGATTTTTTGTCCTTGCGGGTCGCCAAGATTAAGCGTGAGTGCCTTTTTACCTGCATTGATGCACAGGTAATAAGCGTTCATCCTCTCTTCACCCAGGACATTCTCGCCAACAAAACGGTTTGGATCCCCATATACGGGATGCTCAAGTCTTATGACCTGCATGCCGTCATGGGCCAATCGGTAAGTCAAATAGGGTAAAACGGTCGCCTGTTCAAGGGATAAAACGGTGAGATTTTTGAAAAGATCCATCAGAGTCCTCCTTTCGGGCCATCAGCAAAGTAAAAAAGGGTTTTTGGGAGGAAAGCAGTAGCTACAAAACAGTTACATTGTATCACTTTTTTTACTGGAATTAATTTGGACTGTCAAGAAGTTTTCCTGCGTCATTATGCAACTTCAGAGCGAACGTACTCTTTTATATGGAATGGCCCTAATTCTTTAATTTCATTGGTAAAGTCAGTGATCACCTGGGCAAATTTTCGTCCCTCTGCCGTGGAGATCCATTCAAGTCTTACCCTTCTGGGATCTATTCCCAACTGGGAGATCAATCTCTTTACCCTTCTGGGATCTATTCCCAGCTGGTAGAGCAGCCTCTTTAAAAGCATTATCCTCCTTCGAGCCTTGTAATTACCAGCCTGGTAATGACAGGTTCCAAGGAGTCACCCTCCAACAAAGACCCCATCTGCCCCCCCTTTAAATGCCTCA
>JAFDIX010000655.1 GCA_019307805.1 Deltaproteobacteria bacterium
TACTGAATGGTCCATTAAAAGGCCGGTCCTTTGACCTCAAAGGCGAAGCCGTGCTCCTTGGAAGATCCTCTGAAAACGACATCCAGATCAGAGACTATTCCGTATCCCGCAAACACGCAAGAATCCTCAACAAGGGGAAAAAACTTTTCATTGAAGATCTGGGGAGCCAGAACGGCACCTGGATAGAGGGAGTACCTGTAGGACACGGGGAGGCGTCTGAATTGCATGAGGGCGTTCTCGTCTCCATAGGCAATATCATCTTCAGTCTGGGCAAGAGCTTTGCCCAGGATGGGATGGTCGCCCAGTACTCCATTGACCTCTCTAAACAGACTGAGGAAGGGAAAAGGGAACTCCTGAAGGACCGTCGTGTCGCTGGCAAGGACAGGTTGGACCTGGTCAATGACGTTTCCCAGACCCTCATGCAGTCCCTGGATATCCATGAGATTTGCGAAAAAATCATGGACGCCCTCTTCCAGTTCCTCAAGAGGATTGACAGCGGTACTGTGCTCCTGCGCGACGAAGATAGCGGAGAACTGAAAGAGATTGTCACCAAATCGCGGGAACACAAAGAGTCCGTGGATCAAATATACAGCCGATCCATCGTTGACAGGGTGATGGACAATAGTAAAGCCATGATGATGTCCGACACCAGCCTTGCAGATGACGAAGACCTGTCGGAAAGTATGCATCATCTACAAATAAAGTCCATCATGTGTGTTCCGCTTATCAGCCGGGGTAAATCCCGAGGAGTCATTTACGTCCACTCTGTGAAAGAGCCCCACGGATTCAGAAAGGATGATCTGTACCTCATTACGGCATTGAGCAGCCCCGCATCGCTCGCGATTGATAACGCATTGCTGAATACACAGGCAAGGGATACCGAGAAAGTCATTAACAAGGCTCGGGATGACCTGGAACATGGGGTCGAGGAGAGGACAGCCGAACTTTCCAAGTCCAATGAACTCCTCAAGGAAGAGATCACCGAGCGCAAGAGGACCGAAGCAGAACTCAAAAAAGTCCACGAGGAACTCACCGAGGCCAACAAGAACCTGGGACTTGCCTATTCCCAGATGAGAGACTGGAAAGACCGGTTGAGCAAGCGCCTCTATGGTGAAGAAATCGGATTTCTGCTTGATGAAGACGCCAGGATACTGGGAGTGACAGAGAAGGCCGTAGAGACCTTCGATTATACCAGGTCGGAACTCATGGGAAAAAACTTCGTTGATCTTGTAGATGAGAACCTCAGGGAAGGGCTTTCTCAAACCATCAGGGAGTCAGGGATCGGCATCTTCACCCACATCTCCGTTACTATCTCAGAAAATACCGACCAGCCGCTGACATATGACACCCGGTTAATGCCGATAAGTATGGGACAGGGGAAAATGCTTCTGGCATTGATGCACAAATCCGACCCCGAAGATTAGTGAAACTGTATTTCTCTTGACAACGATTCCTCATAAATTGAGGATAAAACATAAACCATTAAAAGGAGGGGCTTATGATTAGACTCAATGTCAACGGCAAAGACTATCAGGTGGATGTCCATCCGGATACGACTTTGCTCTGGGTTCTCAGGGACCACCTGAAACTGACAGGGACCAAGTACGCCTGCGGTATCGGAGAGTGCGGCTCATGCACCGTGCACATCAATGGTAGGGCGGAAAGATCCTGTACCATGTCCGTCGGTGATGCCAAGGGTAAAAAAGTCACGACCATCGAGGGGCTTCCTCCTGAGCATCCGGTCAAAAGGGCCTGGATCGAGGAAGAGGTGGTCCAATGCGGTTTCTGCCAGCCCGGGGCCATCATGCAGGTCACCTCCCTCCTGGAGGCTGACCCCAACCCGGACAAGGCCATTGAAGGCATGGATGATTTCATCTGCCGGTGCGGGACCCATGTCCGCATGAAAAAGGGTATCAAATTAGCTGCAAAAATCATGAGAAAGGAGGGTTAGAGACCATGACCAAATCCATATCACGTCGTGAATTCCTAAAGGGATCCCTGGCAGCCACCGGTCTGACCGTGGCGGTCTCTGTGACGCCCCTGGGATATAAGCTTCTAAACGCCTCTCAGCAAAAGGGGAAAAAGCTTTCCAGTTTCAAACCCAATGTGTGGTTTGAAATCACCCCGGACAATCACGTCACCGTTACCATAGGTGCTTCAGAAATGGGCCAGGGGGTCAAAACCGTCCTCCCCATGATCGTGGCGGACGAACTGGATGCAGACTGGGGCCTGGTGAAGGTGGTCCAGGGCCCGGCAAACATGGCATTTAAAAATCCCAAATTACCTGTACAGATGACCGTGGCGAGTGCCAGTGTTCGAGGATTTTATGCACCCCTGCGCGCGGTAGGCGCCGCAGGCCGGGCCATGCTCATCCAGGCCGCCGCTGCGACCTGGAATGTGCCTGCAGGCGAGTGTAAGGCTGACAATGGATTTATTAAGCATACGAAATCCGGAAAGAGCCTCACCTACGGCCAGCTCTGTCTCAAGGCGGCAACCCTTCCCGTACCCAAGAACCCGCCCCTCAAGAAGGAGAGCGAGTTCAGGTATATGGGAAAATCCATGCCGCGCCGGGACATCCCGGACAAGGTCCAAGGAAAACCCGTGTATGCCCAGGATGTGGATCTGCCGGACATGCATTACGCTGTGCTTGCCCGGCCGCCTGCCTATGGCGCAAAACATGAATTTTTTGACAGCACGGCAGCCATGGCAGTCCCGGGTGTAAAAAAGGTTTTTCCCACACCCAATGGTATTACCGTG
>JAFDIX010000656.1 GCA_019307805.1 Deltaproteobacteria bacterium
CAACAGGAGCCCGAGGGGCCCCTTCACCCTGATGAAAAGATCACCAAATGTGACTTCCCCCCTTGCCGGCGGAAAGACCTCATAGGAAACCGTCCCATCCGACCGCCCCCTGAACCGCTCTTTGAGGACCGGTGCTGCGTCCCAAGTCAATGGCGTCTGATCACGGATCTGTAAAGCCTTTGGACGAATGCCGGTGTTCCTCACAATGATTTCCACGCGCTGGCCGGTCCCTTGAGAGAGCCGCATGGGAAATCTGCGCCGGAGATGTATTTCTCCATCCCGAAGGGCCATCACATAATCCAAAAGAAACAGCAGGAGTATCCCCAGATCAAAGATCAGGGCCCATTCCCATCCCCCCATCAGGGAAATGGGAATACCCACTGCCAGGAGCCAGAGAGTCAGGGGCGCGGGAATGGGGAACGGAGATCTGTGTTCCACAGGTGATTCGTTGGGTATGTTTGTTGGTGAAACCGGGAGAGCCATCTGTTTGATGTCGTCCGGTGTAATGAAATCCCTGCCGCTCAGGGCTGCCAGGCACTGGCTCGTCCTGAGCAGGGCAATGCCACCCCGGGGGCTTGCACCAAGATAGAGGTGGTGTGATTTCCGTGTCTGGTCCAGCAGGGTCTGGACGTATCCCACGATCCCCTCCTCCATGGTCACCTTGTGGACTTCATTTCTAAACTTTGGGACCCAGTCCCCCTCGCTGATACGGTTGGCGCCGGCGCCCTCCCCATCATGGGCTGCCTCACATTTTCCATAGCGGCCCAGGATTGCCCGTTCGTCTTCAGTTGTGGGGTAGTCAAGGCGTATTTTCATTAGAAATCGGTCCAGCTGAGCTTCAGGCAATGGATAGGTACCCTCCTGCTCAATGGGGTTCTGGGTGGCGACGACCAGAAAGCTCTCGGACAGGGGAAAGGTCTTCCCATCGATACTTACCTGTCTTTCTTCCATGGCCTCCAAAAGGGCCGCCTGGGTCTTTGGCGGGGTTCGATTGATTTCATCGGCCAGCAGGATCTCCGTAAAGATGGGCCCCTTGCGAAGACGAAAGACGCGCTTATGGAGGTCAAAAATGTACGTACCCAGGATGTCTGCGGGCATAAGGTCGGGGGTGAACTGGATCCGGGTAAAGTCAGCCCTCAAAACGTGGGCCAGTGTTTTGGCAAGAAGGGTTTTTCCCAACCCCGGGACCCCCTCCATGAGCACGTGTCCGCGCGCCAGAAGACCTATCAGGAGATGCATCACCGCCTCCTGCTGCCCAATGATCACCTTACCAATCTCCGATGAAATCATGTCCATGTGTTTTCTCAGTTGTTCCGTCATAGCCTTTCACCCCCATCAAGTGCTTTCCCACGGGCCTTTGCCAGCGCCCTGTATAGCTCTCTTACCTTTCCAAGAAGCTCCCTGTCCGTCATTTCCGGTCTCCCCATCCACTGCCGCACTTCCTTCAAAGTCTGATGAAATCCCTTGTCATGGTCCAGCAGCATCCTTCTTGCCTCAGACTCCACCCACTTTACAACGCCTTCCAGGGCAAGGACCCGGGCACGCGCACGCTGGTAGATCTGGGCCATGGCCCTTACATACTCCATGGATGAACGGTGCTCGATCATTGCTAAAGGCCTCGGACGACCGAAGCGTCGCCCCGCAGCTGCCAGGAAAACGATGAGAAGGATAACGGTCTGCATCAACGGCGACATTAAATGGGACCGGGCCAGGTGCCCAAAGACAGATGTGGCCCGGCCGTATCCATGATAATATTCATCTACCAACACAAGGCCTTTTCCTCTGTGAGCCAGGAGGAGATTCAATGCCAGACGGGCATGATCCCCTTTTCTGAGGGACTGGTTGCCCAGGAGACCCGGATCAGCCAGGCCAATCACCCGCCCCTTCCCCCGTGACTCCACAGCCAGTAAACCCCCAAATGAATCCCTGATATGAATGACGACTTCCGGTTTCCGGGACAGGAGCCCCCGATGCCAATTTGGCAGAATCTCCTGAACGCCCCGGGTGTAGGGTCCGGGTTGAAAAAGAACCTCCCCCTTCCCTTGGGCCTTACGTCGTTTTGAGAGGGCCTTCCCCCCCTTTATGCCAAAATGCGCGAGCAAAGGATGTGGTGGTCCTATGGCCAGGATCAGGGTTCCCCCATTTTTTACCCAGCGGTCCAGGGCCCTCATTTCCAGGGTCCCGATTGTCATTTCCGGTGTCGCCAGGAAGAGGACAGACGCCTTTCGGGTCAGTTCCCCGAATGGCCTTTCCCATCGTTTAAAAGGAATACCCAGTTCTCGAACCCAGAGGTAGAGGGCCTTATACCCTCCGGGGGTTGTGCTATAGGTGGTCGGCCTGGAACGGCCTTTCCCTTTTTGTTGCCGGGCCTCCAGGGACAGTACGCCATAGGTGATCAGCAGGACAAAAATGCATATGCCTCCAATCTTCACCCAGTTTTGGGGTAATGATCCACTCATGCCGCGCTCCCGATGGTCTGAAGAAACGTCTCACCCTGCTGAAAATCGGCCTCGCTCGGTTTCCCGAGGCCGTACCAGGACCGCTCATAAAGGTCCACGAATCTTTTCAGTGCTGCACGCCTATCATTGGGGCCCTTTACGCGGGCCAAATGTTCCCTGTTCGTTGCCTCCGGCTCATAGATCCACCACCCCTTCTGATGCCCTTCCATCAGGGCAGAGACAAAAAGGGCGCGGATGGCATCCCTAAAAGCCCCCCGGGAGGCATGACTGCGGGCATCATCCCGCCACTGGGCCCAATCCGTGGAAACGGTCTTCTCGGGCTCCGGCAATGACGTTTTCCTCCGGCCAAAACGCCAGCCAACAGGACCAAAGGACCTCAGAATCAAAAAAATGACGAGGCATCCGGCCAGAAAAACGACCCCGTATATGGCATATATTACATAATCGGCCCATTTCCCCTCGATTCCGGCGATGCTGCGAAGGCGCTCCCTGAACCAATCGGATATGGCCTTGAGATAAGGTTCCAGGAATTCCTTCCAGA
>JAFDIX010000112.1 GCA_019307805.1 Deltaproteobacteria bacterium
GGTTTTAGCGTCAGGCCATCCCCTGCCCGAATCCCATTGGATGGATCTTAACACTGCGATTTTACCATAGAGAGGAAAGCGTATGAATGCACCACAAATGAAGAATCAAGAAGGACTTTTTGTATCTGGTCACAGGGCCTGCCCTGGTTGCGGGATGGCCATAGCGGTTCGGCATATCTTGGAGACGGCAGGCAGGGATGTCATTGTGGTGACTCCGACCGGCTGTCTGGAGACTATCTCATCCCCCTTTGGGTACTCATGTTGGGGCGTGCCCTGGATTCACCATCTTTTTGAAAACGCGCCTGCCATTGCCACAGGCATTGCGGCCGCGTTAAAGGCCCAGAAGCGTGAAGGCGAGAGGGTTTTGGTGATCGGCGGGGATGGCTCCACCTTTGACATCGGTTTTGGGGCCTTGTCCGGCATGCTCGATCTGGGCGATGATGTGCTTTACATCTGCGCAGACAACGCGGCTTACATGAACACAGGGGGGCAGAGGAGTGGGGCCACGATGACTTATGCAGCAACAACGACCCATCCTTCGGGCAGACAGTCCATGGGAAAGCCCCAGATGAAAAAACCCCTTCCAGCCATTGTGGCGGCCCATGGGGCCCCGTATGTTGCCACGGCCTCCGTGGGGTATCTCAAAGACTTAGGGAAAAAGGTGAAAAAGGCCATGCAGTACCATGGGTCGCGCTACATCCAGATCGATACCACCTGTACCTCAGGGTGGGGATTTCCTGCGGACCGGACCATGGAGGTTGCCCGCCTGGGGGTTAATTGCGGTCTTGTTCCCCTATTTGAGATGGAAGAGGGTGAGGTGACAGGGGTGCGAAAGATCAGGAAAAGGGTGCCTGTGACAGAGTACCTCAAGGCGCAGGGACGGTTCAAGCACCTGGTCAAGGGCGATCGCGGTGAGAATGAGGTGAGAGAACTACAAGCCATTGCGGATCAAAATATCGAAAAATATGGGCTGTTGAGTCGAGCTGAAGAAAAGTAATTAGCGCCTGAACGAAAACCCTGTTCAGGCACGATTTTGGATTCAGGCGGAAAGGGGACCAAAATGATTTTAGAGAAGTTTCAGATCGACGGACAGGTGGCCGTTGTGACAGGGGGAACCAAAGGTATAGGTAAGGCCATTGCCCAGGCGCTGGCAGAGGCAGGTGCCGACATTGCCGTGGTCAGTCGCACCCCTGACGCTGATATTGAGAAAACTGTTTTGGCCCTTAGACGGCGATACATGCACCATGCGGCCGATCTCACCCGGAGAGAACAGACCCGAGAGGTCATACCGGCCATCGTGGAAAAAATGGGGGATGTGAACATCCTGGTCAACAACGCCGGGATCATCCGGAGATCGTCCGCTGCAGACTATTCTGAAGCCGATTGGGATGCCACAATAGAGATCGATCTGACCGCCTCGTTTTTACTCTCTCAGGCAGCGGGCCGTGTCATGTTAAAGAAGGGGAGAGGCAAAATCATCAATATCGCATCCATTTTGTCCTTTCAGGGTGGACTCAACGTGGTGGCCTATGCCTCCTCCAAACATGGTATTATGGGATTGATCAAGGCCCTGGCGAATGATTGGGCAGGCAAGGGGGTCAACGTCAATGGGATCGCGCCCGGCTTTTTCGCCACCGAATTGACAGAACCCATTCAGAAGGACCCTGAACGTTCCAAATCCATAACCGGCCGTACACCGGCGGGTCGGTGGGGAAACCCGGAGGATATTGCAGGTGCTGCATTGTTTTTGGCCTCACCGGCTTCCGATTTTCTCCATGGTGTAACCCTGCCGTTGGATGGAGGCTGGATGGCCTGGTGAGCCGCAAGGAGAACTTACTATACTAGGAGGATTAGAACATGAGATTTAAAGAGAAGGTGGCCATTATCACAGGTGGCGGTCAGGGAATGGGGAAAGCGATTGCCGAACAACTGGCATCCGAGGGCGCCTCGGTTGTTATTAGCGATATCAACCCGGAGACGGCTAATGAGGTAGCCCGGAAAATCGAATCATCTTTCCAAACCAGGGCTTCTTCACGGAAAACGGATGTCAAAAAGAGGGATGATATTTTCGACCTCGTGGAATCCGTTAATAAAGAATTCGGGAGAATTGACATTCTGGTCAACAATGCCGGCATCTGCTCTCTGACCGGAATCGAAGATCTCTCAGAGGAGGAGTGGGACGAGATGCTTAACATAAACCTGAGGGGCGTCTTTTTCTGCTCTCAGGCTGTTACGCCGATTATGAAAAAGCAGGGCCATGGGAAAATCCTCAACATGGCATCATTGGCCGGCAAGGTCGGCGGTGTTGTGGTTGGTGTTCATTATGCCGCTTCAAAGGCAGGCGTCATTTGTCTCACCAAATCCTTTGCCAAGGCGTTGGCACCTTACGGGGTTAATGTCAACGCCCTTGCCCCCGGACCCATTGATACGGCCATGACCCAGGTCTGGCCCCAGGATATGAGAAAGAATTTTGCGAAGCAAACCCCTCTGGGTCGCTTTGCCCAGACCGAGGATATTTCCGAGGCGGCCCTTTTCCTGCTTTCAGATGGGGCCAGACACATTACAGGTGAGATATTGGATGTGAATGGAGGCCTGCTGATGGATTGATGTTCGAAACAATTATAATTTCATTTGAAAAAGGAGATTATGGCAATGATGACCGGCAAAGAGTATATCGAGTCATTGCGCGAGCTGAAACCCGATGTGCATTTTATGGGGGAGAGGATTACCAATGTGGTAGATGAGCCCATGTTCCAGCCGCACATTAACACGGCAGCAATGACTTATGAATTGGCGAATGACCCCCGGTACGAAGAGGTAATGACCGCGACTTCCCATTTGACCGGGGAGAAAATTAACCGTTTCACGCATATACACCAGAGCACTGATGACCTGGTCAAAAAAGTGAGAATGATGCGCCTTTTAGGCCAGAGAACAGGGACCTGTTTTCAACGGTGCGTCGGACTGGACGCCCTGAACGCCATTTATGCAACCAGTTACGACATAGATCAGAAAAAGGGGACTGAGTACCATGAGCGCTTTAAGAACTTTCTCAAGCATGTCCAGGAAAAGGACTTGATGTCGGCGGGGGCCATGACAGATCCCCGAGGAGACAGAAGCCTGAGACCTAATCAGCAGAAAAATCCGAATATTTACTTGCGCATACATGAGAGAAACGACGAAGGCATTATTGTCAACGGTGCCAAGGCGCACATAACCGGCGTAATCAACTCCCATGAGATCATCGTCTTGCCTACGCGTGCCATGGGGGAAGAGGACAAAGATTACGCCCTGTCCTTTGCCGTGCCCGTAGACACCAAGGGTATCAAGTTTGTTTTTGCCCGGCAAACAAATGATACCCGCCGTCTGCAGAGCGTTTTAGATGCCGGCAATCCAAAATACGCCATTGTAGGTGGGGAGGCCATCATCATATTCAAAGACGTCTTCATACCCTGGCAAAGAGTTTTCATGGCCGGGGAATATGAATTTACCGGCCAATTTGTTGAGACATTTGCAGGACATCATCGTGCCAACTATGGAGGTTGTAAGGTAGGCCTTGCCGATGTGGTCACTGGCGGTGCCCAGTGGGTGGCGGATGCGCACGGTGTTGCCGGTGCATCGCATATCATTGATAAGCTCACCGAAATGATCGCCATGGCCGAGACGTGCTGGTCCTGTTCCCTGGCATGTTCATACGAAGGTCACAAAACCCCATCCGGATCATATAACATCAATCCCATGCTGGCCAATGTGACCAAATTGAATATAACCCGGATGGTATACGAGTGGATGCGACTTGCACATGACATTGCAGGCGGCAAGATTATCACCCTGCCCGCGGAAAGAGATTTCAATGATCCTGAAGTTGGGGAAACCCTTGCCGAGTATTTCGAGGGGAAAGAAGGCGTAGATGTCAAGGATATCCTCAAGATGCTCAGGCTTGTTGAGAATATGTCGGTAGGCGCAGGTCTGCCGGAGGCCATGCATGGAGCAGGTTCACCAGCAGCACAGAAGATCATGATCGCCCGCCGTAGTGGCATCGAAAAGAAGAGGGAATTTGCCGAGATCATTTCGGGTATAAGAAAAGACGAAAGCTTTGAAAAGATCGTTGGAAAGTCCGAAGAGGAATACTGGCAAGAGACAAAGGAGAAAATCAAATCTAAGAGGGCAATAACTTAATAGTATAAATGGCGGACCGGGTACTCCATATCCTACTCAAATACTGCGGAGGATGCAACCCTGAAATAGACCGCGGTGCCATAGTGAAACGCTTGGAGGGACTTATCAGGAGGGAAGGTTTAGAAGTACAGTTTACCCCCACTGTTGAAAAAGCCGATCTTCTCTTATTGATAAACGGATGTCCCCATGCCTGCATAGAAGAAAAGTATATAGATAGTGTAAAATCAGTTCCTTTCGTCTCAGTGCAAGGGGCAGGGCTTGATCGTCGGCCTGTGCTTGAAGAGGAACTGCCGCAGTTTGTCTGGGAAAAAATCAAGGAGGGTATGTTAATGGATGCACATGATCAGGATTATCAACAAATGATTGAGAAGGCGGCCCAATTGGGATACCAGTATGAAATTGATTATTTTGGCTGTAGCCAGTCTACCCTTGCCGCTCTGATGGAGGCCTTTGGTATGGGAGGGCGGGACATTCTTCGCGCCTCCACGGCCTTTGCCGGTGGCGTAGCTCGAAGGGGTAATGTATGTGGAGCGCTTTCCGGAGGGCTGATAATGATTGGCTTTCTCGCTGGAAGGGATGACTTAGAGATGCTGGAACAATACCAGCGGGGAATGGGGTTTGCGGACAGGCTTTGCAAGAGATTTGAAGAAGAGTATGGGACATTGATCTGCAGGGAGATCCAGAAAATCAAGCTTGGAAGGACGTTCGACCTACAGAAAGAGCAAGAGAGAGAGGCGCTTCATACGATCATGGCGAGTAATCCTGATGCTTGCCAGGCGGTGACCCGTGACGCATCCCGATGGACGGCGGAGATCGTGGTCGAAATACTTAAACAGGGGACACCCCTGGCAAGGATGTTAGCACAGGGAAATAAATAAGGTTCCTCTCTCACATCATCTCCAATGCACATGCCATGGACACGCCACCGCCCCCACAAAGGGTTGCCAGCCCAAGGCTTTTGGCCCTATGTTTCATGGCATAGAGTAGAGTGACCATAATGCGGCATCCCGTTGATCCTACAGGGTGACCCAGACCAATACCGGAACCATTTACATTGGTGATCTCCCTGTTAAGCCCCAGTTCTTTTTCGACGCCTAAGTACTGTGCGGCAAATGCTTCATTGACCTCGATCAGTTCAAAGTCCTCCAGTTTCAATTTAGAATTCCTGGCCAGAAGGCCCCGGACTGCCGGAACAGGGCTTAGGCCCATCACCGAGGGGTGGCACGCCCCCCGGCCGGTGGCCCTGATTTTGGCCATGGGATTGACCCCCAACTCTCTGGCCTTATCGGCTGACATGATAACCATCCCGCTGGATCCATCATTGATACCGGAGGAATTTCCCGCAGTCACTTTGCCGGTCTTGGGAACAAAGGCGGGTGGGAGTTTGGCCAGTTGATCCATGGTGAGCCCGGGTCGAAAGTGCTCGTCCTTATCAAATATAATGGGCGGTTTCCCCCTTTTTTGAGGAACCTCAACAGGAACAATCTCATCTTTGAAATCGCCCTCTAAGGTTGCCCTCTCTACATTATTTTGGCTTCGCAGCGCAATCTCATCCATCTCCTCTCGGCTGATGTTGTGCAACTGGGCCACGAATTCTGCCGTATGTCCCATGATGTAAGGTTTGCCCTTGAAAAGATCCAATGGCATCCCATGCTTGACTGGTCCGTCCTCAGGGTGGGGGATGAGGTGGGAACCGCAATGGAGGGAATGGATCAATACATCCACAAAAGCCTGATCCTGGAGTTTGCATCCCCATCTGGCACCCGGCACCGAATAGGGAACCCCAGACATATGTTCCGTGCCCCCGGCCAGGATAATATCAGCCATGCCTGCCTGGATCATGGCCATTCCTGAAATAACCGCTTCCATTGCAGAGGTGCAGACCCTGTTTATGGTGACAGCGGTGACTTTGTCCGGTATGCCCGCCATCAGGGCCGCAACACGGGCCACATTAAGTGCATCTGCCGGTTCAATGCAGCAACCATAGCGAACATCATCAATCATGTCCGGCTCAATTCCGGCACGCCCTATCGCCTCTTTCATGGTGACACTCGCAATATTTACAGCGTTCATGTCCCTGAGGGTTCCACCAAAGGCCCCAATAGCCGTGCGACATGCGGAAACAATAACGACCTCTTTCATCACAATACCTCCATTGAATAATTAATTATTGTTGACCCGGATCGCCCTTCTCAATTGAAATGAGCTCCCCTACAAAACTGCCAACAATGACTCTACTCTTTATTTTAACCGGAATACATCTCTTATCCGCTGTAACCCATATTTGAAGCCTGGCGTTTTTGGTCTTCTCAAACACTCCGCCAATATGCTCGATGTCTGGTTCTACTAAATAGGTATCATATTGACCGCTTACTACCCTAACCTTTTCTCTTTTTAGGACACGTGCTTTGCCTATAACACATTTTTTCCCATCAGTGACCGGTTTTTCGATTTCTGTATCCTCATTCAGATCATGCAGCCGAAATGCGTAAAAAACGGACAATGGGTCAAATGATCCGGGTAATAGGGAGACAGGTTCCCTTTTTTTCCCGAAATTGGAATATTGGGCCTCTTTTGTTTCCCAATTGAAATTGACCACAACATCTCTTTTAGACTTACCCTCTTTCCTTTTTTTATAAAGCATTGAATGGGTCATCTCTTCGTCTGCGTAAGCATCTATTCGGTCACGAACCTTGTAGAAAGGATCTATATAGGCGTATGTTTTGACAGTCATCGCAAAATGGTACGATTTGACGCCATTCATGGATTCTGAGGGAAGCACCTCGAGAACGGCCTCACCTGCGGGTATAAAGGCCCATTTAATCTGAAAAGTTAATTTTTCACCAGGGTGAAAAGGAAAGTCATTCTCAGACCCATTGGTGCTCTCAGTAAGACCGATAAAGGCCATGAGTACCGTCAAAATGAATATGAATCTCAATTTGGCCTTTTTCTTATATTTGATTTGTGAAGATAGCACTATCATGCTTTTTCTGGACTTTCAGGGGCCAATCCCTTTATAAAATTGCTTTGCAATTTTATAAAGGAGAAAATCATGGATATGGAAATTTTCCAGGCAATGGAAGCGCCGGAGCTAAGAAAATACATGGAATTCCTTCTTTGGCATTACAGGGTCGTTGATGCTTTCTGGTTTATCTATGTGGCTGAGCGCTTTGACCAGCCGACAGCGGAGCGAGTTAATGAAAAGGTGTGGGAACGTGTTGCCGGTATGGCCGCAAAAGATCTGATCTCCAGATTTCATATCCAGGAAAAGGGTCTTAAAGGTTTTGTGAAAGCCCTGAGGCTTTTCCCATGGTGCATCCTTGCGGGATATCAGATCAAAGAATCAAACCATGAAGTGATCATCTCTGTGCCATCCTGCCCTACACAGGAGGCCAGGCTCAAGCGCGGTTTGGGCGAGTTTGTATGCAAGGAGATGCACCACGGGGAATTTAGGAGCTTTGCCGGCGTAATAGACACCGGCATTAGAGTTGAGTGCCTTTTCGCCCCTCCTGATCCTCATCCCAAAGATATGTTCTGCAAGTGGCGCTTCTATCTAAAAAAACAGAGCAAGATTACCTCTTAGCCCCATGCTTTGTAAATAAGGCAGGAAGGGCCGTTTAGGTTTCTTTCAAAGCGCTAAACAGTTACAGATCCAGATCAAATCTCTGTGACCTCTGCGCGCTCTGTGAGATATAATCCTTTTATTCTGGCTCCTGAATTCTGGCTCCTGGCTCCTGATTAGTTACCAGATATTTTCTGACATAAAATACAAGAAATTTATCTCTAATAGACTA
>JAFDIX010000657.1 GCA_019307805.1 Deltaproteobacteria bacterium
TTCCGGAAGCCCCAGCTCCCTTGCCTTCAGGAGTCTTCTCATTATTTTTCCGGATTTGGTTTTGGGCAATCCTCCAATGAATTCTATCTTCCTGGGACAGGCCACGGAATGGAGCTTCTTTCTTGCAAATTTTTTGATATCTTTCATGAGTTCATCGGTAGGTTCATACCCGTCGTTCAGCGAAACAAAGGCCTTGATCACCTCCATGACCAGAGCATCAGGGATGCCGATGACCCCTGCCTCGGCAACGGCCGGATGCTCGATAAGGGCACTCTCCACTTCAAAGGGGCCGACAAGGTGCCCCCCGGTATTAATGACATCGTCCGCCCTGCCCCCCGGTATTAATGACATCGTCCGCCCTTCCTACAAACCAGAAATAGCCGTTCTCATCTCGTCTTGCCCTGTCCCCGGTGATATACCAGCCACCCTTGAATCTGCTTTCGTAAAGTTCCTGTTTGTTCCAATAGGTTCTAAACATCGACGGCCAGCCTGCCTTGAGCACGAGGTGTCCCTCTTCCCCAGGGGGAAGTTCCTTTTCGCAGGCATCATCAAGGATCGATGGTGTCACACCGGGGAAAGGCCTGCCCATGGAGCCGGGGAGTATGTCCTGAACAGGGTAGTTGGCAATCTGGATGCATCCGGTCTCCGTCTGCCACCAGTTGTCATGAAAGGGAATGCCAAAAACCTCGTTACCCCACAAAACCGCTTCGGGGTTGAGGGGCTCCCCTACGCTGCACATGTATCTCAGGCTCGTCAGATCATGTTTCTTCACAGGCTTCTCTCCGGCCTTCATCAGCATCCTGATTGCGGTCGGGGCCGTATACCAGACAGTGACTTTATACTTCTCGATCACGCGATACCAGGCACTTGCGCCAAAACCCCCTTCGTAAACCACCTGGGAAATACCGTTCGACCAGGGGCCAAAGATACCATAGGATGTCCCTGTCACCCAACCGGGATCAGCGGTGCACCAATAAATATCCTCCGGGTGCAGATCCAGCACATACTTGCCTGTGGCGTAGTGCCCCAGAATGGCCTCATGAACATGCACAACCCCTTTGGGCTTTCCGGTAGTACCCGATGTATAGTGTATGATGGCATAATCTTCCTTACCGGTCCTTTCTATCTCAAAATCATCGGATGCCTCGTCCATGAGGGTTTCATAACTGATTTCTTTGTCTTTTAAGTCATAGGGGGCATTTCCCCTGTTGACGATGATGATTGTTTCAAGAGCGGGTAAATGGTGAATGATTTCATTTACTGTTTTTACATACCTTGGCGACGTGATGAGCACCCTGGCTTCACAATCTCCCAGCCGATCTCTCAGCGCATCGGGACCAAAGGCGGAGAAAAGGGGACCGATCACCCCGCCGATTTTCAGCGCGCCCAAAAGGCTTATGTATTGCTCGGGGATTCGGTCCATATAGGTAAAAATCCTATCGCCTTTTTTAACGCCGATATTTTTAAGTCCGTTGGCAAAACGACTGCTCAGCCGTGATAGATCAAGGAAGGAATACTCCTCCGTTTCTTCGTTTTTCCCTTCCCAGTATAGCGCAATCTTATCTTTCAGGGGTGTTTTGAGGTGCCTGTCTACCACCTCATACCCGATATTAATGCCCCCATCATCAAACCAATCAAGCTCTTTCCTGATATCTTCCCAGCGAAAAGACTCCCTGGCCCTTTCATAGTCAAGAAGATTAGACTTTACCGCCATTTCATCAACCTTGTCCTTTTTGATGGGGGGATAATCCATAGGATACCTTTCTGTTCAATCAATTCAAGAAAACGGGGTAATCGGGCCGGCAATACGCCATTACTTGATTATCTTTAGCATTTTTTTGAACTCTTTTGTCCCTGCCTTTTTTAATATTTGATAAATGACGGTCTCTGTTGAGGTGACAAATGCCCCTGCTCTTTTCATCAGGTCCAGGCCGACCTTCCAGTTTTCATCTGTCCTTGCATCAATGGCATCCTGAGGTACGTGGACCTGGTACCCCTTTTCTATCAGGGAGACACATGTCTGGAATATGCAGATGTGAGATTCAACGCCCGTAATGATTACATTTTCAAAACTCTCTGAATCAAGACGCTCGATAAAGGCATCCACGTCACAACAATTGAAATGCATCTTGGTGATTGGTTCATAGGCGGGCAAGGCTTCTACTATTTTCGGCAGGGTTGGCCCGAGCCATCTGATATGATGTTCGGTGAGAATGGCTGGAAGGCTAAATGTTTTTGCAAGCTGCAGGAGTGCAATGATGTTGTTGATAACCCTTTCTTTGCGCCCCATGACCGGCATGAGCTTTTCCTGGACATCAACAACAAGCACCGCCGTGTTTCCACTGTCTAATAATTTCATGATCATTGGAACATATCCAAGTCCGGCAATCCATGTCAAGATGCGAAAATATCCGGGACCAGCCTACGGCCCGGAGGGAGGGCCCGGCTTTGATCTAAGCTCTGAGGGCATGACTCACAGAATAGTTCTGCACCAACTGGTGTCAGGTTTCAGGTGTCAGGGGGGTCACCCTGCATGCCGGAATGCCCGGCTTAGGCTATTGATCATAACCCAACCGCCAGCACTTTAAGCCACTCTTCAACAAGATAGTAGTTCATTGCCATAGGGCCTGACACCTGAAACCTGACACCTTATGAGTATAATGAAGAATAGGTCGTTCAAATGGCAAAGCCCTTGAACTCTGACTTTGCCCCTAGGGCAAGGATTCCCATACTGGATTGAAATCCCAAATATGATGGACTCGTAATAAGTCGTCACCCCGGCGAAAGCCGGGGTCCAGGTCAGTCATAAGTTTTTGAAAACACTGGATTCCGGCTTTCGCCGGAATGACAAAAAATGGTTTTTTGACTTTTTACGAGGTTGTCAAATATCAAACAGAAAAAAGATGAACGTCGAACATCGAACGCTCAACATCGAACATCGAATGTGGATGTCGCTTCGCTCCATTTTTTTTGATAAAATTGAAACGCCGAAGGTG
>JAFDIX010000113.1 GCA_019307805.1 Deltaproteobacteria bacterium
CAGGAGATATGACTGGGCCGGTGTTGGCCGCGATGGGTTCATAGAAAGAGGCATAATCCACCGATACCTTTGAAAGCACCTGCTCAAGGCACTCACAATAGAAGTCAGCAGTTTTTCCAACAAGGGCCTCCACGGTCTTTGGCCTTTCAAAGAACGCCATACAGGCATTTGTCAGTGACTCCCAGTCCCCCACGCCCAGCACCTGGAGAAGACCCCCACCGCTTGCATCGATGTAGACGACTTTTCCTCTCTCGTGAAGACGTTTGCATTGTTTTTCAAAACCCCGTGCATACCGGGATTTCTGGTCGGGGTTGTAATGCCTTTCAAATGAAGAGGGGTCCTGAAGAAGATCGAATGCCTCCCCAAAAAAGGGATAGCTGCGCAGCATGAGCCCGACGGAGTGATGGGGTTCCAGGTGAAAGTGTTTTGTGAAGGACTTCCACCGAGGGAGTCCTTCACGGTGCCATCGTCTGAGGGTATCTTCGGCAGGCTCCAGGTCGAAGAAGGGAAATCTGTCAACACTGCCGCCAAGAAGGGTTCTCAGGAATCTTTGCCTCTGGGTGACTTGGGCCACATTTCTCCCTTTTATTGTTTGAAGAGTGAAGAACTGTCCAAACTTCCTCAAATGGAATTAGAGTAAGAAATTCTTCTGGATAGGTCAGACGGAATAAAGAGCGTTGCCTCTTAGCTGCTGCAGGCGCAAAACCGTTCCCACCCCATGAGATGGGCGGCTCCGGCAATGGTTGTGCCATAGAAGAGAACCGGATTTTTGTCCAGAAATGTTTCGATGGTGTTGTTTATTCAATTGAGTCCCGTACTGGACAAAAACACGACCTTATCTGCAACGATTTTTATAGTGATATTTTTTGAGGAATCGCCCCAGATGCAGTTTTTTGCATTCAACACGGATTTGCATTCATCCGGGTCACCCAATATTTCTATCACTTCCTGATAATCCATGCCCACAGAGAGGTTGTCATAATTTTCCTGGCTGAGCTTGGAGCAGCCAAAGGCCGCCAGGATCGCGAGCACCAGGAAGACAGCACAGTACTTTGTCGCCTTTTTCATCACGTTTTTCATCTCTTTCGTCCTTTCAGGAATGAAGTGAAGCAGAAGTTAAATTATATATACCGGTGTAGGTCTCTTTCTGGAAACAGGTCCTTTGTGTAGCCTCTCCCCAACGTTTTCTTTCTGCAAGCAGTTGCAAAAACTGCGTGCTGTTCTCTACCACTCTTCCACCCACAACATCGACACCACGGGTAAAAAGAGGGTCCGGGAAATATCCCGCCGTAGGACCGATGATTGAGACAAATGCATCCGGTGAACAGTGGGCAAGAATCTCATCCAGTGAATTGTTCAATATGGTTGTACTGGTGCATAAGATCTTATTGCACTCGCTCAATTTCGTCGCGTCCAGGGTAATTGGCAGATCCGGAAACTTCTTAACCAACTGATCATTTTTTTCAATGACAACCAGTTCCGCGCCGGCTTTGTTAATGGTCTTTATCAGTCCGGAGAATAAACCGACCATGCCGATCCTGTCTCCTTCGGAGACCGACAGGAGCCCTAATGAATCGGTAGCAGAATCAACCGCGAAATTGGTCTCCCTCATAACATGCTGACAAATTGCGTTAATGGACGCCAGGCTGATCATCTCTTTAATAGGATCGTCATTGCCAAATTCAAGTGCAAATTCCTGCGGGTTTTTCCCGGCATAGGCCGACGGTTGTAAAGCAGTGTATTCTTCCATTTTTTCATCAGGCAGGAGAACAAAGCTGATGCCGGTCGCCCCGCCTTCCAGACTGATGGCCATAAACTGGGCATCTTTTGGCTGGCCGCCTTTATAGAAAGGCGGGAAGAAAACGTTTGCTATTGCCGGGGGCGTATATTTTGCCGTTAATTCATTGACCATCTTTTTGAATTCATTTTTTAGACTCATAACAATCCCTCAAATTTTTATCCGGCCGAGAACAACTCGGGGGAACAGGAACAGGATAACCGGCGTTTTTGAATATAGTGCAATTTAGAAGTGTGTATTTCATTGCATTCCTCTTTTTTAACATTGATAAGTCCTACTATATATAGACACAGAGTGCAGTTTAAAAATACAGTCACTTCAAAGGATTTAAGCCTGGAGCCAAGTTAAAAAAATCTTTTCTTTTAAATCTCTCTGAAAAAATTGAATCATACTGAATGGCAACATAATACTTTTTGCATGGCCGGCACTGCGAAAAGTATTATTAGTGTCGTGATATGAATCTCATCCCTCTGGCCTGTCAATCCAACAATTCTGCAATTTTATTGTTGCCGCCTTACTGAATCAATTTGACCATTCATGCCACATTGTGGTATATCAGAAACGAAAAATCACGTCCTGTCGTGCATATTGAGGCAGGAGTTCTTTAACCATTGAACGATTCAAAATATCTTTGTAAGGAAAAAATGAAGGACATCTATTCAGAGATTTTCAAGTTGTTGAGTTCCGAAACGCCTGCAGCCCTTGTGACCATTATCCAAGTAATAGGGTCCTCTCCAAGAGGAATGGGGGCTAGGTATCTAGTTCCAGAGGATAGTCCAACCATTGGAACCATCGGGGGGGGATGTCTTGAGGCAAAGGTATGGCAAGAGGCACTGGACTGCATAGAACGGGGAACAAGCTCTTTGTTGAGCTTTACATTGGATGATGAGACTATGGCTGGCAGTGGACTCATCTGCGGCGGCACCGTGACCCTCCTCGTAGAGCCGCTAGAGCCCTCCGACAAATTCCAGCTCCCAATATATAAGAGGATTACGGAAATGCAAGAACTGGGTACGAGAGGGACCCTCGCAACAATCCTCCCCAGCAAGGATGCAGAAGTCCTTCCTGCCGGTTCCAAGATCCTTTTTGGGAAAGCAGGGGAAAAACTGGGATACTTGAAAGGAGGAGCGGTGATTGAGGACCGGATAAGAAAATGGTGTGAAGAGAACCTGCTGAAAGAAGCAAGGCTTCAGCCTTTTAAGACAAATGGTCGCACAATAGAATTTCTCTTGGAACCGATTTTACAGAACCCTACTCTGTATATCTTCGGAGCCGGTCATATTGCACAGGCCCTTTCGCCACTTGGAAAAATGGCAGATTTCAGGGTGGTCATTATCGATGACAGGCCCATGTTTGCGGATCCAGAACGCTTTCCAGAGGTTGATGAGGTCCTTGTAGCACCCTTTGAAATGGTATTTGACAGCCTGGTGATTAATCCCCAATCCTATGTTGTCATCGTGACACGAGGACATCTGCACGATGAAGAAGTATTGGAACAGGCTATCCAAACCGACGCAGGATATATTGGAATGATCGGGAGCCGGAGGAAAATTGCGATTCTTTATGAGGGTCTACTGAAAAAAGGGGTCAGAAAAAAGCTTTTGGATCGAGTCCGTGCCCCTATAGGTCTTGATATTCATTCTGAAACACCCTCCGAGATCGCCATTAGTATTATAGCTCAGCTAGTCAAGGTAAGGGCAGAGACCTCAAATGGGAAGATGCAGCTTCCCTCAATGAAATAATAGAGACAACACCATTGAGACGAGACAGAAATGGTCATAGACGCGCGCATATTCCAGTTTATGTCGAATGAGAAATGTTTTGCCTGTCTGAACCGTCTCATTACTTTTTAGGGGTTCTGCTCAAAATTGGTTTGTCAAAATGAATATTTCTTGACAATCGCCTGGGTGAGGCATAATATGAGTCATTATGAGCCAGGAGGTGAGTCATGACACAGATTACCCTACGCGGGATTGACCCGGAGATTGACGAGAAGATACGCATGATGGCAAAAAAAAGTGGGAAATCCCTAAATCGCGTGGTCCTGGATATAATATACAAGCATTCAGGGCTAAACAAAAAAGACAAAAGGCCGCCGGCTGATTCATTGAGAAAGCTTGCGGGGGGCTGGAAAGAGAAAGATGCTTCGGTATTTCTGGATTCCATAAAGTCATGTGAGCAGATCGATGAGGACAGATGGAAGTGAAAATCATGCTGGATACCACTGCCTATGTGGGGTTCAAGCGCAATGACATTGAGACTGTAGAAATCATTTTACAGGCTGAACAGATCCTCTTTTCTCCGGTTGTGCTGGGAGAACTCATGTTTGGATTTCGTAACGGTACTCGATTTAAAGAGAATATGGCTTATTCGAGAATTGCCGCCCAACTCAAGCGGCAAGGAACTCCGATCCCGAATAATGACATATGGATTGCAGCACAAACACAGGAACACGGAGCAGAACTTATCACATTCGATCAACACTTTAAGAGAATTAGTGGGCTTGTTTGCACAATCTTTAATGGCCTCTACTCAAATTAAATTTCATTTGGAAAGGCCAGCTGATTATCCCCCGGCTTCCTTCTCCATTTCATCTAGTTTGTCCGGATCAGAAATCGCGATGTCTACCAGGTCCTTGGGAATAGAACTCTGTTCGCACATTGTTCGGATATCCTTTTCCACATCAGAAAATTCAAGGATCTCTCGGATTCCTTCGATGTATTCGAGCATATCGTCCGAATCGATATTTTCCAGAGACGGACCCGCTGCTTCAGCCGCTTTTTGGGCGGCCAGTTCTTCGTCTTTTTTCTTCTTTTCCGCCAGCTCTTTTTCCATGGTCTTTTTTACTGCATCAATTGCGGATTGCTCGATGCCGCCAATTTCTGTGATGAGTTCGTCTGCTGCGTTTTTGTTGAGGAGATGTTTAATCTTATCTTCTTCCGATGCGTCTTTCACAGCGGCAAACAACTCCTCAACTCTTGCTTTCTCGGCCAGCTCTGCGTCCACTTTGGATTTTACATTTTTGTATTCATCCTCTGAAACACCTAAAGCCTCCATTATGGCTTGAGACTCAAAGGATTCGGAGATGAGATAGCGTGCTCCCTCCTCACCGGGGAGTTCTTTGGCCCTTGCTACCATCAATTCAACTTTTTTCTTTCCAACAATTTCATCCACATCGGCCCTGTGTTCTGAAGCTAAAACGGAGGGCCAATCTGTACCCAGGTCAGACATTATTTTCATGGCGGTGGCGTAGGTGTCTATGATCTCATCCAGGCCCAGCGCGGAAACCGCCTGGTTCAAATCCTGCATAAACGGCCTGCCAACCCGGTTGCGTGCTTTCACCGCCGTTTTTAACTGCAGCCAGTTACCACCGCTTTTCGACACATTATAACCTGTTTTATCCAGCTCATCGGCAATTTTCCGTGAGGTTTCCAGGCTGTTTGCTCCGGAAAAATCTTCGTCAGTGTAATTTTCGATCTGCTCTTCGATGAGCATCCACAAAGCGTCTTTGCCCTCAATGCGATTTTCCGGCATAATTTATCCTTCCAAAATAAAGATTGATTGAATTGATAAGAAATTGCTTATTCGGGGGGCGATTATAGGGTTATTTTCTTTATGCGTCAAGGCCGTTTTCACTATGAAACACATGCTATTTTGAAGTGGCGATCCAGGCCGGGATGAGGCCTATAACGAGGAAAAGGCTCAGGGCCAGGAACATTTCATTATATCCCAGGGTGTTGGCCTGGGCGGATATGGCCTTTCCAAGATGGTTTAGTGCAATGTTCTCTCTTAATGCCTCGGGAATCCCGGATTCCATCAAAAGCTGCTTCATAAACTCGATATAATCCCGTGTTGCCGAATTGGCGGCAGTTTGAGTCGCAGTCAGTGTATCTATGTGTCCATGGGTCCTGATTTCCACAATCACTGTAGCAAGCCCCATGGCCACGGCACCTGTCCATTGTCTGAAAAAGCTCACTACGCTCGAGGCCTGCCCCACCGAACTTGCCGGTACGCTTTGCAGCGCCACCTTATCAATGACCGGCATAATGAGCCCAATTCCGGCTCGCCCAATGAGGGCATAGACAGCGATCGCAAGAAAGGATGAGTTGACATCCGCCTTGAACATCAACGCTGCGCCCGACGCCAGCGTAATGAGGCCGGCAAATATGATGAAACGTTCCCTGATGAAATCAGCCAGACGACCTGCAAACAAGGTGATCCCCATCATGGCTAAACCAGCGGGCAACATGAGAACGCCTGCGCGGGTCGCGGAGTAGCCCTGGATTTCCTGGACAAAAACGGGCGTGTATAGCGTCAGCACGCTGAAACCCGTTCCGAATATGGCGTTGACAAGTGCCGCAGCCGCAAGCCGACGGTTGCGGAGAAGGGACAGCTCAATGAGCGGTTGCTTCGAGGTAAACTGCAGCACCGCAAAGGCTATGGACGACAGGACACAAACCACGGTCGCAATGAGAATTTTCTCAGAGACCCACCCCAGTCTCTGCCCATTGCCCAGAACCCAGAGCAGGCAAAGCATGGACAGGCACAGGAACATAAAGGCATGCCAATCGATCTTGAGCGCTTTCCAATGGGGCTTTTTGTGGGGCATGAACAGGAGACCCAGGGGCAACGCAACTATGCTGGCAGTCGCAGGCGCTATATAACTTAACCGCCAGTTGAAGTTATCAAGCACGTATCCCCCAAAGGCTGATCCTGTACTGGCAGCAACAAGCATCCCCATACCGTAGGCCCCCATGGCGAGGCCCCTGCGTTCAGGCGGAAAGACCATGAAAATTGCCGCCATGGCCATGGGCTGGACGATGCCTGCACTGGCCCCCTGGAAAACACGGCCCAGGATAAAAACACCCAGGCTTTCAGCCACTGCGCTCAAGACCGCCCCTGCAGTAAACATCAGGACAGTGCCAACGTATACAACGCGGTGCCCAAAGGCATCGGTCACCTTGTAACTGATCAGCAAGCACACCACCATGGATGCCATCCATGCGGTGGCGACCCACTGGGCGCGATCCCGTCCGATACCGTAGGTCCCCATAATGTCGGGTAGGGAGATAAAGGAAGCGGTGGCAGCGATGAAGGTCATGATGACGCCGAGAAGGGCGGTGAACGTGACCAGCCACCTGTAGGCCGGGCCATAGCGATCAAAGAGTATTTCGGTAGTATCAGGCATCAGTGGCGGATTATCGAAAAAAGGATGAGAGGGCGATCGGGTCTACCATGATTTTCACTTCGACCAGCATTCCAGGGCGCAGCATGATTTTCTGCTGCTCTACGGCAATACGCACCGGAATACGTTGGGTAATCTTCGTGAAGTTGCCGCTGGGGTTGGGATTGGGCAGGAGCGCAAATTTGCCTGTAGTGGTATTCCCGATGGCTTTCACCGTGCCCTTGAATTCCTTGTCAGGGTAGGCATCCACGGAGATAAGAACCACCTGGCCCCTTTTGACCCGCCTGATCTGTGTCTCCTTGATATTGGCATCCACCCAGATATCCAGGGGGTCATGAATGAGCATCAGCCGCTGTCCCGGGTTGACGTACTCCCCCTTTTCCACGAAGGTTTCGTCCACGACACCATCAATGATACTCTGGATGGTGCGGTCCTTGAGGTCAAGACGCTGCTGGTCTTTCAGAATAAAGTACTCGTTCTTCTGACTTAGGAGGATGGAAAGCTGCTGGTCCAGCACCTTGAGCCGCTCACGATCGGCCTCCACTTCTTCGAGTTTTGCGCTGGCTGCCTTTTGCTTGGCGAGGGCTTCTGCCACCTCACCCTCAAGCCTTTGTAATTCCGCATTAGCTTTATCGTAACTTTGCCGCGGTATGATTTTTCTTTCCAGAAGGGATTGTGAACGCTCAAAATCAGCCATGGCCAGCTTGCGCTGGGCTTTCAAGGCCTGGGTCGCAGCCTCGGCGGCCTGATATTCCGACTCCTGGGTGTCGTGCCGCGAATTGGTCTGGCGTTCCACCATGGAACGCTCTGCAGCGAGGCGATCAATTTCTGCCTTTACCCCCTGGAGTTTGACGTCATAATGCTGGACTTTCAGGGTGGATTCCCGTGAATCAATCTGGACGAGCAACTGGCCTTTCTTAATTTCACTGCCCTGTTCCACCGCCCTTTCGGTGACCCATCCAGAAACACGGCTGCTTACGATGATCAGAGTTCCCCCAACCCGGGCATCATATTCATAAACATAATTCAGTCTTCCAAAGAGCTGGTACCCACCCCATAACAGGGCAGCCATGATCAGCAGGATGACAAAAAGAATGCTCACAACGCGGCCACGCTTTTTCCCCTTCACGTGCGTCGGTGTGGTGTCTTTGGAGGTACCCGAATCTTCCATAAACCCTCTATTTTATTTCATGGGTAAGCGGATTGTGAAGACGCTCACCTTCTTCCTCTCCGAACAGGCCGGAGATAGAAGACCTGCCATTTTCTCCCAGACTCGAATTAAATTCAATAATAAAGACAGTATAATAGGAATCTCAAAAAAATAATCAATCTTTCACCCATGCGTATTACCATGAGTATGGGATTCTAGGACGCAAGGTATTTCTTGAGATAATGAGCGGTGTGGGAGCCGTTTGGTCGGTCAAGAAGCTCCCGGGGGGATCCTGCAGCCACGATGCGGCCCCCATCATCACCCCCGCCAGGTCCAAGATCAACGATGTAGTCCGCCTCTTTGATGATCTCCATGTTGTGTTCGATGACGGCAACCGTGTTGCCCTGCTCCACGAGTTCCTGAAGGACGGCGGTGAGCATTTGGACATCGTTGATGTGGAGTCCTGTGGTGGGTTCGTCCATGACATAAAAGGTTCGACCCCGTGAGGGCTTTGCAAGTTCTTCGGCCAATTTGATCCTCTGGGCTTCTCCGCCCGAGAGGGTAGGGCTGGGCTGCCCCAAACGAAGGTATCCGAGACCGATGCTGCTGACAGCCCGAAGCCCGCGTCGTATAGGGGGCACGGCTGAGAAGAAGGCCTCTGCCTCCTCAAAGGTAAGCTCCAGGATCTCGGAGATGTTCTTCCCCTTGTAGGTGATATCCAGGGTTTCCTGGTTGAACCGCTTGCCGTTGCAAACCTCACAGTGGACATAGACGTTGGGGAGGAAGCTCATTTCCACCCTGAGGGATCCGTGGCCGTTGCAGGCCTCACATCGGCCGCCCCGCACATTAAAGGAAAAACGCCCGGGCCGGTACCCCCTGGTACGTGCCTGGGGGGTCATGGAGAAAAGCTTTCTTATGTCTGAGAGAAATCCCACATAGGAGGAGGGTACGGACCGGGGGGTTCTTCCTATGGGGCTGTGATCCACCTCGAGGGCCCGGTCCAATGCATCACACCCCTCAAGGGATTTACAAGCCCCTGCCGGGTCATTCAGCTTTAGAAGTTTGTTCCGTAAACCACGAAAAAGGGTCTCTTTGACGAGGGTGGATTTGCCGGATCCGGAGACGCCGGTAATACAAATCAGGGTACCCAGTGGAAATGCGACTCGAAGCCCTTTCAGGTTATGCTCCTTGGCCCCCATGATTTTCAGTTTGGGACGGCGTTTGTAAGGCCGCAGACGGGAGGTCAGTGTGTGGGGATCTCCATTGAAGGAGGCGCCGGTCACGGAGGCGGGGTTCTTCTTCAGCTCTGACAGGGTGCCGGTAGCGACCACCTCGCCCCCGCCTTCGCCTGCCCCCGGGCCCAGGTCAATGATATGGTCTGCTTTGCGAATGGTCTCTTCGTCATGCTCCACTACCAGGATGGAGTTTCCCCGATGCTTGAGTTCGTGAAGTGCTTTCAGGAGCCGACCGTTGTCCCTGGGATGGAGCCCTATGGTGGGCTCGTCCAGAATGTAGCAGACCCCGGTCAGATTGGAGCCGAGCTGGGCGGCCAACCGGATGCGTTGGGCTTCGCCTCCCGAGAGGGTATCACCGCTGCGGCTCAGGGCGAGATAGGAAAGCCCGAGACGTTCCATGAAGGAGAGGCGTGTCAATATCTCGGACAGGACCGGTTTGCCAATGGGCGCCTCATGCCTTGAGAACCTGAATCCCCGAATGATTTTGTGAACCTCAATGGAGGGTTTTTGCACCAGGTCCCAGATACTGTAGCCTTGAATCTTAACAGACAAGGCCTGGGCGTTGAGACGGCTGCCTTCGCACTTGGGGCAGAGAAGGTCCTTTTTCCTCCGATGGTCCTCAATCATGCCAAGCCCATCGCAACGGGGACAGGCCCCCTGCTTGCTGTTAAAGGAAAAGAGCCTGGGATCCAGTTCCTGAAGTCCGATGCCACAGGCCGGACAAATACCTCGGCGGCTGAATACCTCCTCATGTCCCTTGGCATCTACCAGGATAAGACTCCCGTTTCCTTCCTTTAGAGCGAGTGCCACAGTTCCATGGAGATCCTTTGCGGGCAACTTTTCCACCACGAGCTCAATGGTGTGCTCATGGTAGCGACTCAGGGCCATGCCCTCCTCAAGCTTCGTAAAGGTGCCGTCGATCCTGGCCTCTTTGAAACCTTTCTTGAGGGCCCTGTCGAACACGTCCTTATGGAACCCCTTGCGGCCGAAGATTTTGGGCGCAAGGATCCTTGACTTCCTGCGCTTATAGGTCTGTTCCATCTGAGAGAGGATTTCGGCCGGGGTCTGGGTCGTGAGCTTGCGGGCGCATCCCGGGCAGTGTTGGGAGCCGAGCTTGCTGTAGAGGAGTCTCAGAAAGTGGTAGACCTCGGTCAGGGTCGCCACGGTGGATCGTCTACTGGAGTGGCTGATGCGCTGCTGTATGGCCACGGTAGGCGGAATCCCCGAGACGGCATCCACATCAGGCCGCTCGAGAATCTTCACATACTGCCTGACATAGGGGGCGAGACTCTCCAGATAGCGCCGCTGTCCCTCGGCAAAGAGGATGTCAAAGATGAGGGTGGACTTTCCGGAGCCCGATACCCCGGTGATGACTACGAGCTGCTGTCTCGGGATGGTCAGGCTGAGATTTTTGAGATTGTGCTCCCTGGCGCCCCAGACCGCAATATCGGCTGGATGCTTTTTCCCCAATCCGGATGCATATCGGGAAACCCTGGGAGACCCCTTCAACCGACCGTGAGAAGCGAGATACTTCTTCAAGAACTTTCCGGTGTGGGAGTCCCTGTGTTTGGCCACATCCTCGGGAGGACCAGCGGTCACCACAAGTCCCCCTTTATCCCCCCCTTCAGGGCCCAGATCAATGATCCAGTCGGCGGTCTTGATCACATCCATGTTGTGCTCGATTACCAAGATGGTGTGGCCCTTGGCTACCAGGCGCTGGAGGGCCTGCAGGAATCTCTGAATATCATCGAAGTGGAGACCGGTGGTGGGTTCATCAAAGATGAAGAGCTGTGCTCCTTGCCGGTCCAATTTCAGATGCCTGGAAAGCTTCAGGCGCTGGGCCTCGCCTCCGGAGAGGGTGTTGATGGGCTGGCCCAGCCGCATATACCCCAGACCTACCTCCATCAAAGGTTCCAGTGCACGAAGGACCCTGGAGTGGTCTTTGAAAAAGACAAGGGCCTGGTCCACGGTCATGGAAAGCAGGTCATAGATGTTTTTGCCCTGGAAGGTGACCTCCAGCACTTTTTTTATGAAGCGCCGACCGCCACACTCCGGACAGGTGATGAAGACATCGGAGAGGAACTGCATCTCCACCTTTTCAAATCCGGCCCCTTTGCAGGTCTCACACCGGCCTCCTGTCACATTGAAAGAAAAGTGGCCGGGCTGGAGACGTCTTGCCCTGGCTTCTCTGGTATCGGCCATAAGCTTTCGAATAGGGTCCAGGGCCTTGGTGTAGGTGAGCAGGTTGGCACGGGGTGTGCGACCGATGGGCCTCTGATCCACCATGACTACATCATCTATTCCTCTGGTCCCCTTGAGGCCCCGATGTTTTCCGGGCCGGCCCCGGGGATCTCCCTTTGCGCGTTTTAGGGCCTTGTAGAGGATCTCCTCGGCAAAGGTCGATTTTCCCGAACCGGAAACTCCGGTCAGACAGACCAAAAGCCCTAATGGAATAGCGATATCCACGTCCCTGAGGTTGTTTTCAGCGGCTTTCAGGACGGTCAGCCATTTGCCCTTCCCGGGTATGCGTCTCTCGCCGGGGACCGGTATCG
>JAFDIX010000658.1 GCA_019307805.1 Deltaproteobacteria bacterium
CTTTATGCAACCCCGCTTCATCCGTATACCCGTTCGCTTCTCTCTTCGGTTCCGGTCGCGGACCCGCACCAAAAAAACAGAAAAAAAGTCATCCTGCAGGGAGATGTGCCGTCACCCCGCAATCCCCCGCCAGGATGCCGTTTTCATACAAGATGTCCTGAGTGCATGGACATCTGCACCAGAAAAAAACCGGCGGCGCGCCAGATAGAAGACCGGCATATCGTTTCCTGCCACCTTCACAGTGGCGGTGAAATATGGAGTCCTCCCGCACCGGGCCGATAGAATCGTCTTTGGCCAGGTTAAGAAGTAAAGATCAACAAACAATCAAAACTAAAGGAGACAACTTATGAAAAAAACGTATTTACTCATTTTAGCAGCTCTGATGTTAATTGGCCTGTTTGCATCCCCGGGGGTGGCCCGGGAGGCGGACACACTGATCGTGGTTCAGGAATCGGAACCTGTGGGACTCGACCTGATGCGATCCTCTTTGCAAAACACGATGAGTGTTTGCTACAATATTCACGACACGCTGTTTTTTCCCCAGCAGGATGCATCGATCAAACCCGCCCTGGCTGAAAAATGGGAAAAGCTGGACGACCTGACCTGGAAGATCACCCTCCGCAAAGGGGTCACGTTTCATAACGGTGAGCCCTTGAATGCAAAGGCTGTTAAATTCTCTTTTGACAGGGTATTTGATCCTGAAATCAAGAGTCCCCACAAGGGAAAACTTTCCGCCTTCAAAGAGGTTAAGGTACTGGATGAATTATCCTTTGAGATAAAAACCGCCAAGCCCTTTGCACCCGGTCTTTACATGATGGGTATTTACCTTCCCATCGTTCCGCCGAATTATATCAAAAAAGTCGGGAACACAAAATACAACACCAACCCGGTGGGAAGCGGGCCTTATAAACTTGTGAAATGGGTACGGGGAGAATCGGTAATTCTGGAGCGGTACGAAAATTATTACGGCCCCCAACCCTACTACCGCAAGGTCGTTTTCAAGACTGTTCCCGAGGCGACATCCCGCGTAGCGGCACTGCTCACCGGGGAAGCAGATGTGATCAGCGGTATCGCCGTTCACCAGAGAAAAAATATCCTGGGCTCCGGCAAGGCGTATCTCACCTCACAGATGGGTGTCATGCCCTATCTTGGCATCAACACCTATGAGCCGCCCTTTGATGACGTACGCGTCCGCCAGGCAGTCAACTACGCCATTAACCGCGAGCTGATCAACAAAGCGCTTTTCAACGGCAAGGCTATTCTCAGCAACGGTCCGATCAGCCCCCGGACATTCGGCCACGCACCTGATCTTAAGCCCTATCCCTTTGATCCTGCCAAGGCAAAAGCCCTGCTCAAGGAAGCGGGTTATCCGAACGGAATCGATGTCCGCCTGGCTTATCCCACCTACATGTCTCAGATTCAAGAACAGGCCGAAGCCATTGCCGCCAACCTGAACGAAGCCGGCATAAAGACAAAACTGGAACCCTTTGAGCGGGCAGTTATGTGGCAACGATACAAGGGCAAAAAGCATCAGTTGTACGTTTACTGGTGGGATGATGCACCGGAGCCTGATCGTTACATGTATTCCCTGTTCAATTCAAAGAGCCGTGACTATTACTATAAAAATGAAACCGTTGATGTGCTTCTTGATCTGGGTCGAACCATTATTGATCGCACAGAGAGGGCCAAGGTCTACAACGAAATCGATCGAATTTTGTACAAGGATTCTCCGTGGGCCTATCTTTATGTGATTCCCGAAGTGTTCGGCGTTTCCAACAAGGTCTTCTACCAGGGTGACCGTGACGGATTCCTGAACATGCGCTGGGCCAAACCCAAAAATTAAAAAACCAACCCCCAGGCCCTGCGGAAAGTTATCCCGCAGGGCCCTTAAAGCATCCGGCTTCATGTTATTATGCTGCAATATATACTAAAAAGACTCTGGCATACGGTTTACGTTATCATCGGGATCTCCATGATAAGCTTTTTCTTTATCCATCTTTCGGGAGATCCGGTGCTGCTGATGCTGCCAGGGGATGCATCCGATCAGGAGATCGAGGAACTCAGGGAGCAGCTCGGGTTCAATGACCCGCTCTATGTTCAGTATGTCCGCTTTGCCGCAAAGGCGATCCGGGGTGATTTCGGAGAATCTCTTTATTACCACGTGCCGGTGATGGAGCTGGTCATCGAACGGCTTCCCGCCAGTCTGGAACTTGCGGTGGCCGCCATGGTGTTTGCCCTTGTTGTGGCTGTGCCCATCGGTATTATTTCGGCGGTTCGAAGGGGTTCCATGCTGGACATGGGAAGTATGCTCGGAGCGCTGTTGGGCCTTTCCATGCCCCATTTCTGGCTGGGAATCATGCTGATGCTCTTCTTTTCCGTCCACCTGGGCTGGCTGCCCACATCGGGCCGTGGTACCATGGCACATCTGATTATGCCGGCCGTATCGCTGGGGCTGAGTCTCATGGCCATGTTTGCCCGGCTCACGAGATCGGTCATGCTGGAAGTTCTGAGTCTTGACTATATCCGCACCGCCAGGGCCAAGGGGCTGCGGGAGGAGATCGTTATCGCCAAGCATGCGCTGAAAAACGCCCTGATCCCGCTTGTGACCGTGGCGGGAATGCAGTTCGGCTTTCTCATTGGCGGCACGGTGATAATAGAAACGGTATTTGCATGGCCGGGACTGGGACGTCTGGTGATCCAGGCGATCTTCAGCAGGGATTATCCCCTTGTTCAGGCCATCGTC
>JAFDIX010000659.1 GCA_019307805.1 Deltaproteobacteria bacterium
TGGTACACCCTCCACCGGTTTCAGTGGATCCATAGCCCGTAATGAGCGACATATCCGGATATTTTTCAATGATCTCCATGTGCAGTCCGGTTGGTGATGGCGCGGCCGTGATCAGCCCTACTCTCAGGGAACTGAGATTCCTCTTTTCAAAGTCCGGATGTTCAAGCATCAACTGAAACATTGTGGGAACGGCAAACAGGGTGGTGCAGTGATGCTTTTCAATATATTGAAGGGCCTTTTCAGCATCGAAAATTTCCAGAGGCACAATGGACGCCCCGAAAGCGATCCCTAGAGGTGGACCGCCCATATGGCCGAGACCGTGGAAAAAGGGTGCTACGATAAGCATGTTATCTTCGGGGGAGAGCTGGAAACGTTCCCCCTGTGCGGTCAGACTGGTCAAGACGAGTTCATGGGAATACATGACCCCCTTGGGTAAACCCGTACTGCCCGAAGTATACTGGATATAGGAGAGTTCTTTCGTGTAGCCCCGGTCCTTGGCTGCTTCGAGCCCCTCTTTCCATTCGGTCGCCTCAGCCGCGGACATAAACGTGTTGAAGTCCAGGACATAATCGGGCATTTCTCCGCCTGACAGATTGAGGCACACCACGTGGTCCAGTGCAGGCAAGGCCTCGGTTTGGAGATCCGGGGAACTGGTCTCGGAAATCTCAGGTATTATATCAGCAAGGACATTGAAAAAGTCTATGTTTGCCAGGGTGTCCATCATGAACAGGATGCGGACCCCTGAATGCTTCAAAATGTAACCCAACTCCTGTGATTTGTACCGGGTGCTGATGGGCACGCCCACGGCACCAATGAGGTTGGCAGCCATTTCCACAAGGGTGAATTCCATCCGGTTGCTCAACCAGATACCCACGCGATCCCCTTTGCGGATCCCCACGGAGAGCAGACTGCCGGCCAGTTGTTCTACCTTTCTGAAAAACCCGGCATAGGTGACTTCCCCTTCTTCTGATATCCAGAAGACCCTTTCCCCCTGCTCAAGGGCCTTCTTTTCCAGAACCAGACTGATTCTCCCCTGCTGTTCCATGTCCCCTGTCCCCCTGTTGATATCTGTTGTGCAAGATCAGTGGACAAGTCTGATCCCGGTAGTTGGCCCATGATGCTGGATACTGGTCTCTGGATACTGGAATTTTTCTCTCACAGAGCACACAGAGTACGCAGAGAAAATAAAAGAACTCTGTAAACTCTGTGGTCTCTGGGAGAGTTTTTCTTTATCCCCGATAGCGGGATCTTCAACCAGTATCGAGCATCCCCGCTAAGGCCGGGATTTCCGCTTCGCTACAACAAGTATCCAGTATCTATTTGTTTCGAGAACCAAATAAGATTCTCCTCAACTTGTCGGTTTCCCCGGCGGGACAGGAAGGCGGAGCTTTGCTATCCAATCTGTCTTTTCTCCTCCATTGCCTTCACCAGCAGCGTCAGCATGTCATTGGCCGGTGTGGGGATGTTCAAGCGCTTTCCCGCTTCCACCACAGCACCGTTGATAATATCCACCTCTGTTTTCCGACCCATTTCAAGATCCTGCAGGGTCGTTGCCTTCCCCTTTGAGCCGGTTTCGTGCCACATCCTATAGACCTTTCTGGGTCCGGCCCATGGATCCTCAGCCTCATCCAGAATAATCCCCTGGGCCACAGCCACATCTACCGCCTCTTTTACGGCCATTTCCCAAACGGAAACCGCAGAAGGGTAGTTCATGAATTCGTCATTGGTCATCCAGAGCACCGCAGCCAGGGCATTCATGACATTGTGGGATACCTTTGTCCAAAGGGCGCCCTGGATATTGTCCGTGACTTTCACCTGGAATCCTGATTTCTGGATGATTTCTGCGATATCATGATGGACTTGCCGTACCTCGCCGTCCATGGGGCCGAACACCAGGTCCTCCCCTTTGCTGTAGAGGAGGTGGGTGAAGGAGATGGGAAGGATATTTGACTTCATGGAGCCGCCCATGACCCTTCCCGGGTTGCCCATTGTATCTGCAATGGTCTCAATATTGCCCACACCGTTTTGAATGGAAAGGATCCGGGTTTCTTTTCCGATAATGGGAAGGGCGCCTTTCACTGCAGACTGGGTATGGTACCCCTTCACGCAAATGACGACCAGATCAACTTCCCCGATGGCGGCGATATCGTCGGTGATTTTCACCGGGAATGTGTTTTTCTCACCTGAGGGTGTTTCAATGGTGATCCCCTCTCGGGTGATCGCCTCTACCAGTGGCTTGCTGACATCAAAAAGCATAACATCCGCACCTGAACCTGACAGCCGTGCACCAAACAGGCCTCCAATGGCCCCTGATCCGATGATCGCAATTCTCATTTTCAATCTCCTTAAAACAGATCCCAAAAAACCTTGCTCCGCTTCGCTCCGCAATTGGAATATTGGAATACTGGAATGATGGAGTATTGGGTTTTTATTGCAAAGATTACAGGTACGATTGAACTGGTTCCCCATTCCTGCAAGAGTCGCTTTTGACCATTATTCCACTTTTCCAACATTCCATCTTTCCAAGTGGGTGGAAAACGCACAGAATTCCAAAAATAACTCCATGATCTAAAAGAATCATACTCTTCTCGATCGCGGACTTTTCAATTGACCTTGAGGACCATCCCGGCAGCGGTATCCCCGGCAGCACATCCGGCAAACAGGCCGTAACCTCCACCCTTCATGACCAGTTCCTCGATCATTTCTATGATACAACGCATGCCGGTCGGCCCCTGGGGATG
>JAFDIX010000660.1 GCA_019307805.1 Deltaproteobacteria bacterium
CTGCACCGGTGTTCTCATTCCACCCTCTATTTCATACATTATTATCGGATTGATTCTCGGTATTTCAGCCGCAACCCTGTTTCTCGCAGCCGCTGTGCCGGGGGTGCTGATTCTGCTGTCTGTCATGGCCACTAATTTCATAGTCAACCGGATACGGGGTTATGAGGATTCCAGGGCTGGGTTCAGCTTAAAGCACTGGCTTAAAACCGTGCATGATGGCCGTTATGCGCTCTTGATTCCGTTTGTTATTCTGGGCGGGATCTATTCTGGAATTTTTACACCCACCGAATCGGCGGCAGTGGCTGTTGTAGTGACGTTGATAATCGGCTTTGCTCAGAAATCCATTACACTGAAAGACATTCCCAAAATACTAGGAACCTCGGCCAAGGTAAACGGAGTCATTGTGCCCATTATAGCCATGTCGCTTCCTCTTGCACAGACCCTGGCAGCCCTTGAAGTACCCCAGTATTTTGTCCACACAATGACGTCGCTGACTGAAAACAGGTACCTCATCATGCTGATCATGGTGCTGATTCTCATGATTGCCGGCTGTGTCATGGAGACCACTCCCAATATCGTCATTCTTGCACCGATTCTCTTGCCCCTTGCGCTAGAGATTGGCATGAACGAGATTCATTTCTGTATTCTCATGATTACCTCCCTCGGCATCGGCTTCATTACACCGCCGATGGGACTGAATCTCTTTGTTGTATCGGGGGTCACCGGAACGCCAGTGCTTTCCATATCGCGTTTCGCCGTCTTTTTTGTTTTTGCCATGCTGATGGTGGTCATCCTTCTTATGCTGATACCGTCGCTGTCGCTCTGGTTACTTTAGGGCGTTTTGATACGGTTGGATTACCGGAGGTTCGTTTTAGACAGTTGACCGTATTTCCGGTGGAATTCTAATATAAGTTGGAGGCGGCGGCCAATACACCCGGTAAATACTATGTTCCCGATGGGTAGCGGGGAACATGGAGAATAACTATTAGTATCACATACCTTCCTTTGGAAGGTTTTTATGCCAATCCTAATTTATTCAGATAAGGAGGATAACTATGAGTATCAATTACCTTAAAAAGGCAACAAAAACGCCGGAAACCGATGAAGCCCAAACCCGTGAGATCACTGTTAACATGTTGGATGATATTAAGGAAAACGGTGAAGAGGCGGTAAAAAAATATGCCCAGAAACTGGACAACTGGACCGGTGATTTCATCGTTACAAAGGACGATATTGATAAGGCGGCGGCGAGCCTGGATCAGCGTGCCAGAGACGATATTCAGTTTGCCTATGAGCAGGTATACAATTTTGCCAAAAAGCAACGGGAGAGTATGCTTGAATTTGAAACGGAATTGCATCCCGGCGTTGTGGCCGGACAAAAATTGATTCCCGTGAATGTAGCAGGGTGTTATGTGCCAGGAGGACGCTTTGCGCATGCTGCATCGGCCCTCATGAGTATTGCCACGGCTAAGGCATCTGGGGTTCCCTATGTTGTTGCCTGCTCCCCTTCCCACCATGGGGGCGGCATTCATCCTTCTATTCTCTATGCCATGTCGGTTTGTAAACCAGACGTGATTATGACCTTAGGGGGCGTCCAGGCCATTGCCGCCATGGCCTTTGGGATTTTTACGGGAAAACCTGCGGACATCCTTGTGGGGCCTGGCAACAAATTTGTTGCAGAGGCCAAGCGCATCCTTTACGGAAAAGTGGGAATCGATGTGTTTGCAGGTCCATCTGAAATTCTTGTGATTGCGGATGAGACGGCGGATCCAGAAATTGTGGCCGCCGATTTGGTGGGGCAGGCGGAACACGGCTATGACTCACCGGCCGTGTTGATTTCCACATCACAGGATCTGGCCCAGGAGGTGATGAAGAAAGTTCCCGAGGTCATTGCCGCATTGCCGGATCCCGAGGTGTCAGAGGCGTCCTGGCGCGATTACGGAGAAGTGATCGTGGTTTCCACAAGGGAGGAAGCTGCCCAGGTGAGCGATGAATACGCCTCGGAGCATTTAGAGGTTCAGGCCGAAGATCTCGACTGGTGGCTTGGTAGATTGATCAATTACGGTTCCCTCTTTTTGGGTGAAGAGTCCACTGTGGCCTATGGCGATAAGACATCCGGCCCCAATCATATCCTGCCCACCAAAAAAGCGGCTCGCTATTCCGGCGGGTTGAGTGCAGGCAAGTTTATCAAAACAGTCACCTACCAGCGATTGACTCGAGAAGCGAATCGACAGATTGGATCCGTTTCTGCTCGCATTTCCCGGCTGGAAGGTATGGAAGCCCATGCTCGCACATCAGATGTGCGTTTGGCTAAGTATTTTTCAGATGAGACATTCGATTTAGGAGAGTTAAAATGAGAATTATAGACGAACTTTTTGAATTGACCGACCGAGTGGCCTTGGTGACAGGGGCTAGTTCTGGTATTGGCCGCGCCATTGCCTCGGCCCTGGCTTCTGCTGGAGCAGCCGTAGTTCATGCCGCACTCAAACAGGAAGAGGATGCCCTGCAAGAAGCCGTCACACATGTGGAGCGTGCAGGCGGAAAAGCAACCTATGTGACATGCGATGTGAGCAGATTCGATAAGTTGCCGGGAGTGGTGGAGAATGTGTCGTCAGTTTTTGGGTCGCCTGATATCCTGGTAAACGCTGCCGGGGTTAATTTGCGTGAACCCTGGGATAAGGTAAGTGAAGAAACCTGGAACAAAACAATAGCCATCAATTTGACTGCGCCTTTTTTTC
>JAFDIX010000114.1 GCA_019307805.1 Deltaproteobacteria bacterium
ATCTAAAAAAATCCACCAGAACCTTTTTTTCGCATTTCTCTATAATATTATCAGCATTCCCATCGCAATGAGCGGCCTGCTCACCCCTCTCATTGCGGTTTCCGCCATGCTCCTCAGCAGCCTCAGCGTCACCCTCAACACCCTCATGCTCATGAGAAAAACGGAAAAAAGGCCTTGAGGGAGAAAAATGAAAGAAAAAGACAAGAAAGATATCATCGCTGAATTTGAGAAGTTAAAGAGAGAAATGGCCTTTGAAAAGGTCAATGAGGTCTTTCACGGAACTTGCCAAGGACTTTTATTACAATACGTCTCCGGACGGGTATGAAGCTTATCACGCATTAAAAGAGATCTTCGGCCCGGAAACCCAAAAGGGCAAGATTCTGGATCACTTGATCAAGGAAGAGAAAGGGATGGATGGGCCTATCCATTTCTGATAATGGCCTGCGAAGGAAAAGGGGGCCACATCTTGATTGTAAATATCCTGGCCTAAAGGACCAGGCTTTGATTGCCCCCCCTTAAGGGGACAAGATCAATTCATTTCATCCGTCATTCCGGCGAAGGCCGGAATCCAGAATGATTTTGAATCAATAGTAAACCTGGATGCCGGATCAGGTCCGGCATGACGGGATTATCTTTATATCGGCCTACGGCCAAGCCCTGTACCTTTCACCTATTACACGCCAGTGTGCGTGGGCCGCCTGAAAAGGCCACCTCCATCCTCTGGTGGGACACTCTCAACACGAAACCCCGGCCGAAGGTCTGATGGGCGACCACGTCCTCCTTCTCGAATGAGCTTGACATGCTGTAAGGCAGGGACTCTTTATTTTGAAACTGCTCGGCGAGTTTTTCATAGTCTATTGCGATGACCTTTTTTCTGGTCGTTGCCTTTTTATTGGCCGTTTTCGCAGGGGTCTTTTTCCTTTCGGGCCGATACTTGTGTTCGCTTCCGCAGGTGAGGCACTTTGCCCTGTCAACGATGCCCTGGGCGTTATGTAGGATAACCACGTGATTAAGCACGATTTTGCATTTCGTGCACATGGTGGCCACGTTCTGGGCCACCGGCGTTCTGTCTTTGTCCTTTGTCATTGTATTCCTCCCAGCATGAACCCTGTTGTCGTCGAATCGGGTTTTTCAGTAAAAAATAGCCGGAAGCGATATCAGAAACCGCTCCCGACCTTCGCAAAACATAAAAAACCGCCCAGGCACATATGGGCGGCAATCGCTTACAACCCTTTCCGGCCCGAATCCGCCTCTGTCATGACAGGTTCGACCAGGCCCAAACACAAACACGGATCTTAAGATAAACTTCTAAGCGAGACTTTTCAACCTTTTTTGTGAAAAGGGGACGGGGCTCAATAAATAAAAAACCGGAGAAAGGTTAATGAAGGGGTCACCCATTAAAGGGTATCCATTCACGTCCATGGAAGACCGCTATTGTAATAACAGATATTGAACCTTTCTCGTACGATACGTATAAATTCAGGGGAATCATCATCGTATGGAGCAAGGACCGAGCATTGTCCTATGCCATTAAGACAGCTCCAAACGTTCAAGTGAAGGAATTTAGGCTGTCAATCAAGTAAGTGAGCGAAATTCGAGACCTAATCTAAATCATCCAGGTCTTTCGCCCTCTGAGGTGACGACCGACAGCAGACCGTCTAACCCCTTCACCACATGCAGGGAGTAGTCGTTTTGGTTGTCAATGAAGTGCCCCGCAGGAAGGGTGTTTTTCAAGAATTCCTCCACAAAATATTTGTCTTCAATATCGTCGTTTTCCTTGCAGACCCATACCCAGATTTTCTTCTCTTCGTCCCGGTAGACAAACCGGGTCTCCGCATAGAGCGCTGTTTCGCAATCAGGACAGACCGCACAGTTAAAAGCGCCCTGGAAAATTTCTATTTCAAAGGGAAAGAAGACGTAGGGGATAAATTCTACAAATTTGTAGCTTCATGCAATCATCGCAACTATTTTGTAGGCAAAGAAATGGAAACGGGGCCATGTTTTGATTTGGGAATCAGGGTTGGTGTTAATACCCGATTTTCATTGGGCCTCTGAAAACATGATGAAGTGATGGAAAGGTATATCACACCATCTCTCTCAATAGTCTTTCGGCTCTGTGGGGATTGAATATACCACACTCGCACTGACGGGACAGCTCCATGGCCGCCTCGCCATGGGTCATCTTTCCTTTGCCGATTTTCCCGATCAAGTGGGAAATGAGGTTCGGTGATACCATGGCATGGCCGCACATGGTAGATACATTCAGAACATTCTCCTCAGGCAGTTTGTCTCTGTTTCCCAATATGCCAAGGGAGTACTGGACCGTATGGGGTGTCAGACCCGTTTCCGAGCAGACTTCCTTCACTTCTTCATGGATGCCCGAAACAGACACGCTGAGGCCGATATCCTTTTCTTTCATTTCCGCCAAACAGGACTTCAGGGCATCTTTCTCTTTGAAGACCGCGTGTACAATGAACTTGTCTTCCTCTTTGAACTCTTCCATGGTCTTTTTATGGCGCCCGCCACCCCGGATGGCTCCAAAATTGGTGAGTTCCGCCTCGAAACCGGAGAGGATATCCCAAACCTGCCTCATTCCGGACTTCACCGCAGGATCCTTCATCTGATCCCTGGGTGTCATGATCAGCATCACATAGTCGTCACACAAATTTTCAGCATCGCCCTTGCGATGTAAGGAATGGGTCATTTTTTATTTGCCTCCTCTATGGTCTTCCCAGTCCAACATTGGTCTTGGTGTGAGGTAGTGCACTAAATCCCGCCTCACCAGCGATTCCAAGTGTCGGTATGCTCCCATCTTCCCCAACCCGATTGGACAACCCAACGGAAAAGACCGTTTCAACCTGCTGGGACACTTCCCTGAGGGCCTTGAGGCTGTCCCCCAGGTTGGCGTCACTGACGCTGAAATGAATAAAAACATGGAGACACCGCTCATCCAGGATATCCTCCCGAATTTTACCCGATCGGGGATCCTCCATGAGGGAGGTCAATGGGCCCCCGGGGTCGAACACAACGCCCACCTCGGCAAGTGCCAGGCAAACTTTCTGTACTTCACGGAAGGTGGTACCTATGCCCGGCCGCCCCACCTCAATCACAACGGCCGTCATACCCTCCTGAATGCGCCCCGTGATATCGTTGAGTTTGATCTCCGGCGGGGGTTTGGCCCCTTCCTTCCCATGCCAGTGACCCGCATAGGGATTGGCAAAATAGGGGCGGATTTCCCTCGGCCACTCCAGTTCCGGCATGAAGATGGCGTCTGTGGGGCAAACCCCGGAACGGAAGCACTCGCCACATTCCACGCAGAGATCCTGATCCACTTCACTTTTTGCATTCTCATCACCCTTCGGGAGAAATATGGCACCCACGGTACAATAGGGATAGCATGTTTTGCATGCAATGCATTTTTCCTTGTCTATCTTCATCAACAAACCTCCACAATAAAAAATCCGGCCCATGGCTCAAAGTGGGGCCTCCAGAAATGGGCATCTTTTTTCATTCTGGCATTCTATAGTAATGTAGTAAAGATAAATGTAAATAATTGGGGTCATATCTAGTATCTGATCCCTTTGATCACGAAATAGATGCCTACGCCCACCATGAAGAGGGCGCTCAGTTTGTAGATGATCGTTCTTGATTTGAGCCATCTGAAGTCCGAAAGTCTTGCAACAAGGAAGAGCGCAGGGACCGTTCCCATACCAAAGGCCAACATGAGACCGGCCCCTTTGACGGCACCGGATGATGCGCTTTCTGACTCCATGCCTGCCCTGGCTGCAGCAATCATGGCGGTATACACAGGGCCGCAGGGCAGAAGCCCCAATAACAGCCCCAGGGGATAATATCTCAGGGTCGACCGTGAGGTTGTGAGCCTTTGAAATCCTCTTGAGATGACTCCCCGGGGCTTACAGTCGTCTCCATATATTTTCCCCAAAGGAATCCACCCGGTCATTGCAAGGCCCATGGCAATGATCAACAGGCCCGCGAAGATCAAAACACCCTTTTGCAGACCTGCGATGGGCGCCGTCACGCCGGCAAAAGACCCTGTCAGTCCCATGATACCGCCGAGAACCGTGTAGGTGGTCACTCTCCCGCCACTATAGAGCAGGTGGGGCAGGGTGATGCGTCTTTCCCGCAGGGCAAGGGACATTGAAACCACTATGGGTCCGCACATCCCGATACAGTGACCGAATCCCACTGTAAAGCCGGTTGCCAGGAAAACAATAAGAAGGGTGTCAGTAGAGGACATCAAATACGAAATCCACAATTCCCACGCCGGGCAGCGTGACTTTAGCGCGCCATACCCTTTTGCCGCTTGGACATTTCACGATGAACCCCTCTCCTTCATAGCTGCCTTCTTCTACCGATTTCATCAGCACACGATTTGGACCCATAACCATCCCCGGCATGTCAAGATCAATATAGGGCTTATGAGTCAACACTGTCCCTGAAATTTTCAGTGCAAAGGTGAGGGTTCTCATTGCTCTGACCGGTTTGGGCTGGATATCGAGGGTCACGGTTGCATTGGACAGAGACATTGTGCAGGCAGATTGGTGGAAATTGCACTTTTTATATTTCCGAAGTGCCCGATCCCCTGCCATGACGGATTGCCCGTGGAAAGCAATGACGGTAATAGAAATCAGTACCAGGCAGGCCTTGTAAAAATGCGTTTTTGTGAAGGGCATGTTTCATTATTTGTTTGAATTACTCAAAAAGTATTTTAACGTTAGTATAATGCTCAAGAAGACTCAAGGGTTTTGGGCATTTGCGATATGGGACCGGGCATCCTGGAGTCCCCTTTTCAAGGAGATACATTTCAATGTTCTGGAAAAAGTCCTCCTGGATTGATGAAAGCGAAAAAGATGACAGTCCGAAGGACCATCTTCCTGAAGGCGAGGTCACCCGGTTTGGATACCAAAAGGTACCATCGGTACAAAAGGAGAATTTAGTCCGTCGCCATTTTGATACTGTTGCCAAAAAATATGATTTCATGAACACCATTCTCAGCTTCGGCACTCACCACCTGTGGAAGCGAACCGCCATCAAAATGACCGGCATCAACCCCGGCGACCAGATCATTGATATATGTGGTGGGACCGGCGATCTTTCGATTCTTGCGGCCGGGGCCGGCGCTCCTTCCAGCCGCGTAATCCTCTATGATATCAACTGGGCAATGATGGTAAGGGGAAAACCAAAGGTAGAAAAATCTATCTTTGGGGAAAACATATGCTATGTGCAGGGAGATGCCGAACGAATCTCATTTCCGGACGGAATCTTCGATAGTGCACTGGTGGGTTTTGGAATACGTAATCTGACCAATATGGAAAAAGGGTTCAGGGAAATGTATCGGGTGCTGAGGCCCGGGGGCAAGCTCATGTGTCTGGAGTTTTCAAAACCCACATCCAGGGTGTTTCGACGGCTGTATGACTTTTACTCTTTTCACATCATGCCCCTGTTGGGATGGGTGATTACAGGCTCCAAAAAGGCCTATACCCATTTGCCCGAATCCATCCGCATGTTCCCCCTGCCCAATGAACTCTCTGCCATGCTGGAGGATATCGGTTTCACCGAAATAAGTTACCGCAATCTCACCAATGGGATTGCGGTAATTCATCTTGCAAAAAAAAGACGGCTATGAAACTGAATCGCATTGAAAGATGGGTGGTCAACAATCCCTTCAGGGCCTTTGAGCAATGGATGGAAATCGGCTGGATGAAAAAAAAGATGCCTCTCACCCCCGGGGGCAGGTTTCTTGATCTCGGTTGCGGTCGGGGCGCAGGGGCCAGGATTATTGTTGAGGCCTTTCAGCCTTCCCGGCTTTATGCCCTGGATCTTGATATTTCCATGGTTCAAATGGCAAATAACTACCTTGCCCCCAGGGATCATGACAACATCTCATTGGTGGTAGGAAACGCACTGCACCTCCCCTTTGAAGATGCATCCCTGGAGGCCGTGTTCGGCTTTGGGTTTCTGCACCATGTTGTTCAATGGCGAGGCGCCCTCAGTGAAGTTGCCAGGGTATTGAAGGATGGCGGGGTCTATTTTATTGAAGAACTCTACCCGGCTCTCTACCAGAATTTTCTTACCAAACGCCTTCTTGTCCACCCCCGGGAGGACCGGTTTCACAGTAATGACCTGCGGCAGGAACTCGAAGGATTGAAGATGCCTGTCAGGGTTGCCCTTGAATTGAAAAATTTTGGGATACTCGGGGTGGCAGTAAAGGAAGGCTGAAAAGGTCTATCATTTTTGGTTTTAAACCCATTTTGCCATTTTATTTATGCAACTAAAGGGTTTATTCCCCTTCAACGGGGAAGGTCATTGCCGCCCCAAACCACCCGTTGATAGTCACGAGAACGAATAAAGAGAGCACCATCAGGAAATAAATGGTGCTCGCCAGGCTGAAAACATCCAGAATGTCCGGGTCCAAAAGCCGCCAGACAAAAATAACGATCTGGGTGGTGATAAGAATCAGGCTTCCCGGAATTTTTATTCTGACAGATTTGAGGGGTTTTGCCATGTAGTTGAGCCACCATGTATAGAGACCGGTAATGGCAGCCACGGGGGTAAACAGAATCCCGGCGCCAAGGCAATGCAAGGCTGTCAGCTCAAAGGCCTTATAGCCGGTGATCAGATAAAGGATATTAAACAGTGTCGTGGAAAACATAAAGACGATGGGGAAATGAACCGTCATCGGGTGGGGATGGCGCCTCAGCATGGGAATTTTCTCGAGGAGCCATGTGAGGGCTTCAGGAATCTCTCTTTCCTGATCTGCTTCCTGCGTCAGGACACCCACCTGGGTAAACCGTTCCAGCATCTCCACGCCATGGGGCGCGCCCTTTATGTCTGTGGTGAGATCTCTGCCTCCATGGTGGCGGTTCATGTGAAGGCCGTTTTTCCAAAGCTTGCTGTCGCTGACATCGTAGATGTTGCCCTGGTGGGCGACATAAAGGGGTCTTCCCTCTTTGCCGTCAAATTTCGCCAATTCCTCCAGATCAAATTCCTTCATGAAGAAAACCTCCGCCGCCGATTCAAACCATTGACCTTATGGTGGCCACCACAAGCAGCGCAAGGGGATAATAACTGGCCCTGTTGAACAGGTTCAATGCATTGAGACGGTTGTTGCTTTTAAATAGTCTATAGGCAGGCAGGATAAGGAGATAGGCTCCTATCAACAAACAAGCCCCGATATCATAAAGTGTCGCCCCTTCCGGAGTCAACCGAAAAAGAATAACGTTCATTATGACTGCAAAAACAAGGCATGGAAGAATGATGGCCTTCGCCCGCTCGGGTCCCAATAGGACAGGGACGGTTTTTGCGCGGTTATGGCCGTCCCCCTTTATATCTGCCCAATCAGCCGGGATGTTTTGCCCTCCAATCTCCCAGAGGAAAAGCCACAGAAACAGAATGATCAAAAAGGTGGGGGCAGGATTCGGGTCCACGGCAATCACAGCAGCCATTGCTCCCGATGTCTTGACGGCTCCACTCAAAAAGATACGAAAGGAACTCACCTTCCTCAGGAGGCAATAGGCAGCCTCCAGAAGAGATCCGGCCAGAAAGATCAGGGCGCACATGGGGTTCAAAATATACGCACCGATAAGCGCCAAAAGAGACCATGCCACCACCCAAAAAAGGCTTTCCCGAACACTGAGAAACCCCCGCGCAATCGGGTGCCGTACCAATATAGCATCCAGGTAATGTTCACAATTTTTGAATCCGTCTTCTCGGAGCTTCAACCTATCAGCGCGATGGTCCATGAGGTCATTGAGGGCATAAACTGCCGTATAGCCTGCAAAGGCTGTGATGATGCCCAGAATAATGATGTTGAGCGGTGGAAAGGCGCCCAACCACAGCAATGCACTGAGTGCAGGGGTTGCCATGTCCAGCAAGACATGGGGCGTCCGGGAGAGAGCAAGGTAAAGTTTTACCTTTGAAAGACCCGTGAATTGATTCTGAATGGTTGCCGGTTTCATGTTTCCCTGTGTTCAGTGCGCAGGATTGCCGATCTTCTTCAATCCTGCAAAAAAGGCACAATGAACTCTAAAATCCGTTGTGGGGTGATATTGGACGATGAAAACAAACAAGAAAGGCAATGATTCAAAAGGGTGGAAAAACAGCCCACGGAAGACATAAACTACTTCTTCTTGAATAGGGCCTCCAGCGCGGCCTTGGCCTCTTTAGTCCTGTTGGCACTTCCCCCGCGTCCCACCTTTTCCCCCTTGGGCACATAGAAGTCACAGAAGTTGGCCCTCCCCTTGTCAACGATTCTTTCAGCTGCAACCTCCCGGCACTCATTATATGCGCGTGGGTCGAAAAAATGACATTGTTTACAACAGCGCAGATCCCGGTCGCAGCGGGGGCACGTATCCCTTTTGCTTACCTTTTGTTCGATAGCTATGGTTTCACTACAAAAACAACATTTCATCTCTTTTGCCTCATCATAGGTTTTGGAATCATTTACAGGCCGTTGGACACCTCACAAAAGGGTCTTCTGGAAAGGGGTACTCTCCATGAGAAAGACACCCAGGCGGTTGGGGCACTTACGGTCTTTGTGAACAGGTTAATCAGGGGTTCCTTTTTCCATCCAGGAGCAAAAATGCAAGGAAGAAATTCCTAGTAAATAAAGGGACGTTCCCGGGTAGTTGAAGTGATTACAAAATAGATCTTTTGACACAACGCCTTGAGGCTGGCTTGATCAGTGTCTATTAATGTACCAATTTACCCTGTGATCGTCAACTCAAAAAAGCGCGACTGGCGGGACCATCCGCCTCCCTGAGGGTCCTTCGGCTTTGCTCAGGGTTAACCATGACCGGGTGTGAAGCATCTGTCGAAACCCGCAACAAAGATTTTCACGTTGTTGCGGGCATTTATTTGCGAATCCGAAGAATTCGTGAATAATGCAGGCTAAATGCTTGCAAAACAGAAACCGCCTGCCATATATTTGTAAAAATCCGATACCAGAGGGCCCGGCTTTGATTTCAACCCGGTATTCCAACATTCCTTTATTCCAGTACCCTATTGCAAAGGAGTTGATTTGAATAACCTGATTCAAACTGCTTCCCTGATCTTCGCTGCCGGCAGGGGCAGCCGCATGAGGGGATACGACGGCAACAAGACCCTGTTGCCGCTTCTCCCGGGACCGAACCCCTATCAAGGGTCTCACCCCATCATCACACGCATCCTCCATAACCTCCCTGACGGCCCAAAAGCCCTGGTCGTCAACCACAGAAGAGAGGATATTATTCGGGCCACAGATTCCTCTGGTGTAGAATACTGTGAACAGGAAATCCTCAATGGGACCGGCGGCGCCCTGCTGGCTGCCAGGTCATTTTTACAGGGAAACCCATGGGACCGGTTGGTCATTACAATGGGGGACGTTCCTTTTATGGGGGCATCCACTTACCGCACCCTTCTTAAGGGCCTCTCTGAGAACCATTTCGTTGTCCTGGGATTCCGGCCTGTCGATAAAAAAGAATATGGTGTTCTCGAGATCAAAGAAGGGATGGTCACAAAAATCACCGAGTGGAAGTACTGGCGGGACTATCCTGAAGAAATTCAGGACCAGTTACAGATTTGCAACGCGGGCATCTATGCTGCTCGCAGGGAGAGTCTCCTTACCTATATCCCTGTTCTGGAACAACGGCCCCATCGTGTTCTGAAGGAGAGGGACGGCACCGAAGTGGAGGTGGAGGAGTTCTTTATCACCGATCTGGTGGAGTGGATGGCTCGGGACGGCCTGAATGTGGGGTATGCGGTGGTAGAAGACGAGCATGAGGTGATGGGTGTGGATGACCTCGCTTCTCTCCAAAGGGCACAGGCACTCTTTGGCAGGATGCAAGAGGGCGCAGGGCAATAATTAAAGTAATGCAACCGCAGGCATAGCCAGAGGCCTTACTCCAGCGATCAATCCTCAAAATCCCCCTCTGTCCCCCTTTAAAAAAGGGGGATGATCAATGGCAGCAAAGCCACCTTACCCCTTTAGGAGGCTCCCCTTTTTACAAGGAATGAAGTTAACTTGTTTACTCCTGATCGGGTGCCATGAGATACCCCCCTTTCGTAAAGGGGGGTTGGGGGGATTTTACTACAAAGCTCCTAAAACGTTCCTCTACCCACTGGCCATTAGGATGGACTCAAAGGTCCATCGGCAATGAGTTTCAAAGCCCCCGGGACCATTTCGACTGTCACTGGAAGCCGCCCCGGCTGTTCCCCGTCCAAATCAAGCAAAACCCTTTCTTCCGACCGGGCCTCGACCCTGGTGGCCGTGAAACTGCTTACCTTCTGCAGTCCCATCAATTTTCCGTTATAGAGTTTGGGCAGATGCCAGAGAACCTCGGGCAGGCTAAAATCTCCTATGACGGTAACGTGGAATTTCCCGTCATTCACCCTTGCCTCGGGTGAGACCCACATGCCTCCGCCGTGATATTGGCCGTTGGCCACGGCCACATTCAAAACGGTTACCATCTGATCAAAACCATTGTCCATGGTCAGTCGAATATGTTTTCTGTTATAAAGCAGCACACTGATCAGCGTCGCCCAGATAAAGGAAAAAAAGCCGCCAAATACCTTGGTGGTCCTGTTGACCCTCTCATCTACTTCACCCCCAAGGCCGAAACTGGCGACATTGTGAAAATACCGGTAGGCGGTTTGTCCCCCGTTATCTTTGTATTCAATCCTCCCCAGGTCCATGGAAACCCTTTGGCCCTTTTCAATGATGTCCAGGGCCTTTTCCAGATCCTTGGGCAAGGGTACCGTCTTTATAAAATCACATCCCGTCCCCCTTGCAATATATCCTACGGCTGCATTGGGGTGAACAGTGCCCTCCCCCTCCATAAAGCCGTTTATCACCTCATTGAAGGTGCCATCCCCTCCCACACATACAATGATCTCACAGCCCTCCCCAAGAGCATTACGGGTCAGGTGCGTCGCATCCCCCGGTCCCCTGGTAATGTAGGTCCGAAAAGATCCCAACCGCTCCCTGGACCTTTTCTCAATCCGGGGCCACTCTTTGCCGACCGCACCCACAGCCGCATGAGGGTTGACAACAAAAGCAATTTCTCCGGAAGCCCTGTTCATTTTTCTGATAAACCCCCGAAACTAAACTTCATGTTGCTTTCAAATCGTGATTACAGACAAGTTCCAAATGACAAATCACAAAATACAAATATCAAATAAATAACAATATCAAAATCCCAAACCCTATTAAGCCCTTGAAGTAAAATTTCATTAGATGTTTAGATCATTGTTCTTTGGGATTTGTCACTAATTTGTGATGTAAGATTATGACAATCCCCTAGAAACGGCAAGCTATTTTCATCTCTTTTGAACTCATTTTAGAAAGAGTAGTTGACAGATAGGAAGATTAGTGGATAGGGTCAATGCAGGTTTGGAGGTGTTAAAATGTCTGAAACTACCCGGAATCCCGGCAAGGGATATTGGGGCAGAGTCCTTCATGTGGACTTGAGCAACGGAACCCACGACTTTGAGGATTTTGATGAAGAATTCTACCGAAAATACCTGGGCGGTATAGGCCTGGGTGCCAGGGTGCTGTGGGAACGCCTTCGCCCCGGGTGTGACCCCATGGGGCCTGAGAATATTCTGGGTTTTACAACCGGCCTGCTCACGGATACCGGAGCACTCTTTATGGGGCGTTTCAATCTGGTTGGAAAATCCCCATCCACCGGGGGTTGGGGGGATGCAAACGGGGGAGGGTATTTTGCCCCGGCCCTGAAAAGATGCGGGGTGGATGCGGTCTTCTTCCATGGTAAGAGTCCCCACCCTGTATATCTCCATATGAACGATCAGACCGTTGAGATCAAAGATGCATCGGATCTATGGGGCAAGGACACCTCGATGACGGAAACCCTGCTCAGGGACCGGCATGGGAAGCGGGCACAGGTTGCCTGCATAGGACCCGGAGGCGAGCGACTCAGTTACATGGCAGGGGTCTGCAATGATGGCGGCAGGATTGCCGCCCGTAGCGGATTGGGGGCTGTCATGGGTTCCAAGTTGCTCAAGGCAGTGGTGGCGGCCGGGAAAAAGAAGATCGGAGTAGATGATCGGGACCACATAAAGACCCTGAGCAAGAAATTCAGAAAACGCCTGCAGGAAAAGGCGGGTTTGAAAAAAATAATGGGCGACCGGGTCTTCGGTTTAGTGGGGTGGTTGACAAGAAAAGGCCCCCTGTATACCCGCCAGCCTGCAGACCTCTTTCGCCTCATGATGAGTAAATATGGTACCTCCTCCATGACCGCCATGAGCGCAGAGAGTGGCGACAGTCCTGTGAAGAACTGGGGCGGTGTCGGGTATTTGGACTTTCCCCTGGAGCGCTCCCAGAAAATCGGCGCCGGGGCCCTCGCCCGATACCAGATAAAGAGATATGGGTGCTTTTCCTGCCCCCTGCGATGTGGCGCCATTCTCAAGGTAGAGGATGGACCCTATCCTGTAGAAGAAATGCATCGCCCGGAATATGAAACACTCTGTGCCTTCGGCACGTTGCTCCTCAACGACGATTTACACTCCATTTTCAAGATCAATGATCTTCTCAACAGGGCCGGTCTGGATAGCATTTCCTGCGGCGGCACCGTGGCCTTTGCTATTGAATGCTTTGAAAACGGCCTGTTGCATGGACAGGACATAGAGGGGCTGGAACTTCGCTGGGGGAACAGCAAGGCCATTATCAGGCTCGTGGAGATGATCATCAGCCGCCAGGGGATCGGCGACATATTGGCCGATGGGGTAAAAATCGCTGCCCGGAAGTTGGGACCCGAAGCCGAGGCCTTTGCTGTGCACTGCGGGGGCATGGAGCCTCCCATGCACGACCCCAAATTTGACCCGGGATTCGGGACTGCCTACCTTTGTGAACCCGCCCCAAGCAGGCACATGGTATCCTCCTACATGCTTTTGGACCTGCTGCGGCTGGACCGCCATTTCAACAGGGCCGGCAAGCCACCCGCATTTATGACCTCCAGGGAACGGCTTCGTTTTGAAAACAAGGGGGAAGCCATGGCCCTGGGAAGCTATTTCAGGATGCTGGTGGATTGCGCGGGGGGCTGTGTTTTCGGGGTCCAGGTCGGTGGAGACATGCCGCTGCTACAGTGGTTTAACGCTGCGACGGGATGGGACTTCTCGGACGAGGACTACCTCACCCTCGGCGAACGGGTCGAGCAGCTACGCCATGCCTTCAATGTGCGGGAAGGGCTGAATCCGGTGCGGGATTTTCGTCCCCACGCAAGGATCACGGGAAGCCCCCCCCTGGACAAGGGGCCTGCCAAGGGTGTCTCGCTTCCCCCGGATGCCATGGCGCAACCCTTTTATGATGCCCTTGGATGGGATATGGAAACAGGCATGCCGGATCCTAAACGCATGGAAAGCCTTGGGCTTGACGATGTTATGGAGACCCTTTCAAAGAAACCCTTTTCCCGGGATGGGGATGACTCCAAAACCTAAGATAACCGTTCAAGTCAAAATCGCCGCTCCCATTGACGGTAAGTCGGTTACCTTCTCAGGAACGGTGGAACTGCGCCAGGGCGACTCCATCAAGAAACTTCTGAAAAAGGCCGATGCCCTGGCGGAAACCAAAAGTCACAAGCCCTTTAGAAAAGCTTTCAGGCAGGGGGTCAGTCCCGTCATTCTCCTAAACGGAGAACGAATCGACCTCACTGAAGAAAAGAATCGTACCCTGAAAGAGGGGGATGAGGTGAGCGTGATTGTGGCCATTGCAGGTGGTTAGGGCAATGCCTCAAAACAAAATCCCCCTCAATCCCCCTTTAAAAAAGGGGGATGGCCAGAAGTCCCTAGGCTTACTCAGCCTTCGAGACCCAGCCCGTTAACTCCCTCTCCCTTTTTCAGCCATCGCTTAGCTACTACTGCGAAGTAGAACAAGGGGAAGAAGGATGTTTGGCGGTCTGAACCTGTTACATGGCTAACAGATATAGTTGTGTCATAGGAGGCCCCCCTTTTTTAAAGGGGGGTCAGGGGGGATTTTTCAACCGAAGATTCTGTTTAGAAGACGGTGCGCCCGCATC
>JAFDIX010000661.1 GCA_019307805.1 Deltaproteobacteria bacterium
TTCATTTCTGTATGGGCACCAACTATAAAAGATTCCAGAGGGTTTTTTTCTTATGGGCGTTTTTAATTGATTTTCAAATGCTTTTTAATTAGAGTTCTGACATTATAGCATGCTATGATTTGCTATCTTAAGTTGGATTGTGGGTTAGTCCTTTTTGTGCCCCGTGTTTTTGGGGACATCGTCATATTGCCAGTAAATGCGTTTACCCCTCTATCGTTCTGAAAAGAGGGCAATGTTTTTTTATGCCCACCCCTTATAGGCAGGAAAGTTCAGGATGTTTAAGAAAAAGGGAAAGGGAAGCAAAGAAGTAGCCTCTCAGGAAACGCGGGTTGCCATTGACATTGGGCTCTCTTCCATAAAGTTCGCCTATTTCAAGGACGACCTGCTCTGTCTTGAGGAATACCCTCTTTTTGATCAGCCCAGGGATCTCAGCGAATTGAAGCGAAAGGTGCTCGTAGAAACCTATCGCACCACCATCGCCAAGGCCTTGAGGATGTTGGATCCCAATGTAGAGTTCATTGTGTCCCCCCAACCTTCCCTTAAAGTCCTGACACGGCTCCTGTATCATCCATCGGACTCGAACCTGTCAAGCTATCTTGAGAAAGAACTGCCCTTTGAGGAAGAGAATTTCGGCTTTGACTTTCAAAGGATTGAAGGCCCTTCCTCCGGCAACAAGAAATCAAAAAAGAACGAAAAAAAATCCCCCAAAATCCTGGTTGCTGCCTGTGATCTTGATTTCATTCAGCAATCCATCGGGTTGCTGGGTGCGTTTCAGCTTCGGGTCAAAAAGTTCACACCCAACCCTGTGGCCCTTCTCAACTATCTCATGCTGACTTCCAATGGAGACGGCCTTCAACCGGTCGTGCTTCTTGATCTGGGGGCCCTCTATTCCAGTTTGATCATATACCGGGGTAGGGGACAGGTGCTTACTCGAACCCTGAATCTGGGCGGGAACCATTTCAACCAGCAGCTCGTAAAAAAACTTAACGTGGATTTTGAGACCGCTGAAAAGATCAAAACCGAGAGAAAACTGATTGATGACGGTCTTTTTGATTCTAAAAAGTCCTCCACGTCCATGCCCATGTTTCAGGCCATCAATCCTCTCCTCTACGCACTGGTGGATGAAATCAAAAACACCATGACCTATTTTGAGGATTTTTTTCTGGAAGACATCTCAGATGCATCCATCTGGCTCGCCGGCGGCACAGCAAAATTGCAGAATCTGGACCGTTTCCTGGCAAAGGAAATCAGTCTTCCCGCACAAAGGGTCGAAGACGCCGTACACAACCTCATCCCTGAGCAATCCTTTTCTTCCCAGTTCGCCTCCAGTGTCGGTCTTTTGGGAAGCCCATCCAATCCCGACCTGCTGGATATCAATCTCCTTAAGAACGTAGATGGTCTGCTCATCAAGATGGAAGAGGGGGAGTACTATCTCACCCAGGAGGGTTTCGTAAACAAAAAAAAGTACAAAAAGAAGCAGAAGGCCAGGCCAAGTAAAACTTCTTTCGCCCCGAGAGCGGCCGGGGCAGTGGAGGAGGAACCTTCCCTCCTGCCCATTGCCTTTATTCGGGAACTCCCCGCGAGGATAGGGGCACTCTTTAAGGGAGAAAAATTCGAAATGCCGGAAATGCATTTCTCATTTGGAGGTGGCGGTTTGGGCAACATCAAATCCCATTTAAAGATTTTTTTCATCATTGCCGGTGTCCTTTTTCTTTGCGGATACGGAATAAACGAGTTCTACTGGGCCTCCAAGAAAAAGGCCGTGACGCGAACCATAAACGATTACCTCGGCAAACGCCAGGCAGTGGACCGGATGCGGGCCTCCCTCCCGCAGGTGGGTGGGGTGGAGATTGCGGAGGCCAAGGTGGAAACCGAGGTCACTCGAACCGATAAAATCATTTGGGCACAGAAAATGAAGGCCATTGCAGACGCAATCCCGGAAAGGGTCTGGCTCTCCGATCTCAAGGTTCAGAGCAACCCCCTGGCACTGGTACTATCCTGCCATGTCTATTCCTATGGGGAGGATCATCTGAAGGATATTGCACGCTTTATCAAGAATCTTGAAAAACAGAAGGTCTTTTTAAAGGACTTTACAGAGATAACGTTCCATGCAGCAACGAGGAGTACCAAGGATAAGGATGTCTATAACTTTACCCTTACCTTCCCCCTCAAGAGGAACATGATCCTGAAGACAAAAGAGACCGTTGTAAAGGCAAAGGGCTAGGTAAAGAGGCAATGAATGGCTAAGGACAAAGAGAAAAAATTCTTTGGCGCATTGGATGGGATCAGCTTTGCCGTCCTATTCCTGGCCGTCTGTTTTTTTCTCTACATGGCCTTTGGTCGCACGGCCATGCAGAACCGAAAGAACTTCCGCTCCCTGACCAAGAAGACAGACACCGAACTACAGGGGCGGACGAAAAAAAAGCGGGAATGGGCTGCCTCCAGGGCCCCGGAAGGGTCTGAATCTGCCGCGTCCGGGCTGGGCCCGCTTTCCAACGTGCCCATGCTTTTACAAAAAATCAACAAGGAAAGCATTGCCTGTGGTTTCGAGTTGAGTACCATCCAAAAAGTAGACGACAACACCTATAAGCTTTCCTGTTTTGCGCCCTTCTATCGTTTGGTCAACTTCCTTCAGAGGATTGAAGAATCCAACCTTGCGGTCCAGGATATGGATGTCCTTCCCTTCTCGGACCAAAAGAGCCGGATCCATATCGTCCTCAAGTTGACAGAGG
>JAFDIX010000115.1 GCA_019307805.1 Deltaproteobacteria bacterium
CACTGTTTATCATGGAGAAGGCCCTTGGCCCTGATCACCTCATTGTTGCAGCCGGCCTGAACAACCTGGCACTGCTATACAGTGATTTAGGTGAATACGCCAAGGCGGAGCCCCTCTACAAGCGCTCACTGGCTATCAAGGAGAAGGCCCTTAACCCTGATCACCCGGATGTGGCTACCAGCCTGAACAACTTGGCAGGGCTATATCACTTGTCAGGTGATTACGCCAAGGCAGAGCCCATGTATAAGCGCTCACTGGCAATCAGTGAGAAGGCCTTTGGCCCTGATCATCCGGATGTAGCCAACGGCCTGAACAATCTTGCAGGGCTGTACAGGGATTTTGGTAATTACGCCAAAGCAGAGCCTCTGTATAAGCGGTCGCTGGCAATCAGTGAGAAGGCCTTTGGCCCTGATCACCCGGATGTGGCCAACAGCCTGAACAACCTGGCAGTGCTTTATGCTGCTTTGGATGATTTTGAAAAAGCCCATGATCTATGTAAAAGGGCTCAATTCATAGACAGCAAGCTCATTGACCAGGTCATGGGATTTACATCGGAGGATCAGAAAACCAAATTTCTTTCCCTGAGAAAATGGGATCTTTACTTCTTCCTCAGCCTTATAAATCAGCATTTTAGCCAAAATCCATCCCACAGAAAGGATGCCCTTGATGTATGGCTCAAAAGAAAGGGAATTATTCTGGAGGCCCAGAAGCGGTTCCAGGAAGCACTGGTCTATTCTGATGACTCCCGGGCTGTGAAAACCTTTCAGGAACTGGCCATGGTGAGGGCACAACTCTCTAAACTCATCTTTGCAGGCCCGGGAAAATCAGGGCTGGGAGTCTACAAAAGGAAAAAGGCTGATCTTGAAGCGCAAAAAGAAAGATTGGAAGCCAGGTTGAGCCAGTTGAGTCAATCCTATGCAGCAAAAAAGAAATTAGAAAAAGCAGACAGTGTAAAAGTTGCAGGCATGCTGCCCTTAAATTCAGTCCTCATTGAGTTTGCCAGTGCCAATATGTTTAACTTCAAGGCCAAGAAAAAAGAGAAAAAATGGGACTCCGCCCATTACCTGGCCTTTGTTCTTCATGCGGGCAATGGGAGCAGGGTGGGGATGATTGATCTGGGTAATGCAGAAAAGATAGATGAGGCTGTAGCCAAATTTAAAAAGGAAATATCGAATACCGGATATGAAAAGGGAACTGGTGCCATCAAATCATCCAGAAATATTTACAAACTGGTTTTTGCTCCCTTGGTAACTGAACTTGGAGACGTCAAAAAAATCTTCATTTCGCCTGATGGGAATCTGAACCTCATTCCTTTTGAAGTGCTCCAGGGGCCGGATGGAAGGTATCTCATTGAGGACTACACATTCAACTACCTTGCGGCGGGGAGGGATATCCTCGGTTTTGGACAAATCAAAGAGAAGGGAGGAAAGGCCCTGCTCATGGGGGATCCCGATTTTGAGTTGGGAGAGGAGGGAAGGGACGCTGAATTGAGGACATTGGCCCTCAAGAAAGAAAAAGAGCCCATCAAGAGATCGTCTGATATGAGTGGATTTCATTTCAGCAGACTCCCGGGTACCAGAGAGGAAGTCAAGGCCATTCATGCACTTCTGGGAAAGGATCTGTCCGAAATATACACCGGAAAAGAGGCCCTGGAAGAGCTGTTGAACCGGAAGGGAGTACCCAGCATATTACACCTTGCCACCCACGGTTTTTTTCTTGAGGACATGGAACTTGCTGCTCCGGGAGGCGGCGATTTGAGCCGAGGAATGCAGCTGGCGTCACCGGTTTCCAGGCCGAAAGTTAAAAGAATCAAAGTCGAAAATCCCTTGCTCCGTTCAGGTTTTGCCCTGGCCGGAGCCAACAGGGCACTGGCGTCAGGCGATTCAGATAGAAGCGACGGGATTGTTACCGCTGAAAAGATCCTCGGACTCAGGCTTCGGGGAACGGACATGGTGGTATTGTCTGCCTGTGAAACGGGGGTTGGAGAGATAAAAACGGGCGAGGGGGTTTTTGGTTTGAGGCGGGCCTTTACACAGGCCGGGGCCAAGAGCATGGTGATGAGTATGTGGTCGGTGCCTGATCAAGAGACCAAGGAGCTGATGATTGCGTTTTATCGGAATATTCTGTCTGGAAACATGAACAGGTGCCAGGCATTGCGACGAGCGGCCCTGCAACAAATGCAGATTATCAGAGAACGTTATGGATCCGCCAATCCCTTTTACTGGGGGGCCTTTGTTTTTATGGGAGAACCCTGATGAGACAGTTTTCCCTGTCGGGCGCTTCCATTGAGGCTTTTCAGGATTGGAAATAAGGACATGAAAGAAGAAGAATCGAATGAAGCAGAATTTGCGGGTGAGGGCATCACTCCCAGGATGAAAAAGAGGTCCTGGTTACTGGGTGGGTGCTTAGTGCCGCTTGTATCTGTGCTGCTGAGCATTGCGAGCTGCCCGACCATCGTGGAAATGAAATATGAAAGCACCCTGGAAGACTTGCGAAGTCCTGTGGAAAAGGAGGTCCCAAAAGAATTTCCGGTTATAGTATATCTCGAAACAAAGGGTGGGAATGGCGCCAGAATCATCGCAATGGAGGATATCGACAAATTCATGGGAGATGCGGAATCCACTACGACTTATTCATTCCTTATTCCCAGAGACAAGCGGGATTTTGTCGAGCATGCGTTATCAGACCAGGAGAATTCGATCGGGAAGTTTCGCGGCATGGTTGTGAAAAATATTACCCCTAATAAACAGTCTATCAAGGTTAAGATGTTTTCCGGCATGCATATCAGGAGTTGGTATGATGCGACGGAAAAGGCAGTGTACCCGAAGTACTATGTGAAGGACGACCTGGATATCGGGGGCGGTTTTATCATCATTACCTATGGTCTCCTCTTGCCCATGGTGATATGCGTTGTATCCCTTAACCTCATCATATACATTGTTAAGGGGGTTCGACGGAAAAGGAAATAGCTTTAAGATGATAGCGAGTAACAACATACTGAAGGTTCAGGGTCTCAAGAAGCACTTCCCGGTGCAGAGGGGCTTTTTCCAGAATGTTGTCGGCTGGATCAAGGCCGTTGACGGCGTGGATTTTGAGATTGGGAAGGGAAAAACCCTTGGGCTGGTGGGAGAGAGCGGGTGCGGCAAGTCCACCATCGGCAGGCTCATTCTGAGGCTGCTGGATCCCACGGAAGGTGGTATCGCCTATAAGGGACAAGACATTACCAGTCTTTCACAGAAGGAAATAAAACCCCTGAGAAAAGAGATGCAGATTGTCTTCCAGGATCCCTTCGGTTCTCTGAACCCCCGGATGACCATCGGCCAGTCCATAGAAGAGGGGTTGCGGACGCTCGGAATAAAAGGCCGCTCCGCGAGAATAGCCCGGGTCGAAGAGTTGCTGGAGATGGTTGGTATTGCCCCAATGGCGGCTGATCGGTATCCCCACGAGTTCAGCGGTGGCCAGCGCCAGCGCATCGGCATAGCCAGGGCACTTAGCGTGGAGCCTTCCCTGATTATCTGTGATGAGCCCGTATCCGCCCTGGATGTCTCCATCCAGGCCCAGATCATCAATCTGTTGAAAAGACTTCAAACCCGACTGGAATTGAGCTACCTTTTCATCGCCCATGACCTGAATGTGGTGGGGTATATCAGCGACTGGGTGGCGGTCATGTATCTGGGGCATATCATGGAATATGCGCCTTCAGAGGAACTCTTTGACAAGCCCCTGCACCCCTACACCCTGGCCCTCTTTTCCGCCATACCGGAACCTGATCCCCAGGCACGAAAAACGATAAAGGCCCTTCCAGGGGATGTGCCGAGCCCCTTTAACCCGCCACCCGGATGCAAGTTCCAGGGAAGATGTCCCCTGGTGGAGGATCGCTGCCGAAAGCAGGAAATCCAGTTCTACGATGTCAGGGAGGGGCATCGGGTGCGCTGCTGGAAGGTGGTGTAGGGAGAGGAGTGAGCTAGAGTGCCTAAAGTTAAGAAATGAATCACGAATCCGGCGTCGCCCGAAGGCTATGCCGCGACAAGAGCACGAAGGCTCGAAAACACGAAAAGTACAGGTTTTTCTTGACTTTTTTGTGAAGTTGTTAAATTCTTAGCCTTTGTTGGGGGATCGTTCAACGGCAGGACGACGGGTTCTGGTCCCGTTAATCAAGGTTCGAATCCTTGTCCCCCAGCCATTTTTATCCGCCTTCGCAGAAGACCTCGGGCTTGCCTTCCTTGAGCAAGGCTTGCCCGTAGATGAATGCGCAAAAATTTTGTGCTACGGCGTGATGTCGCCCCAAAAACTGAGGCGGATAACCACGGCGTAGCCGAAGGCGCCCGTCCTCCGCAGTAGCCTGCTACGGAGGATGGAAAGACGGGTATCTTAAAGCGGCCAAGGGCTTGTCTGCCTAGGGCACGGTTTACCCGTGGGGCGCCATGGTGAGACGCGGCCCTGCAGCATCCTCGATTTTTGCAACGTTAGGGTCTATGCCCCCTGCCTTGACTCATCCCCGTGATTAAATTATAATGTTATCTGGTTGTAGAAAACCTGGTTCTCAGGGCCAGGTCAGAGATAGATGGCTCTGCCTTGGAGTTTTGTGTGTCTAAAATAACAAATTCCAAGCACCAAATTAATAAATCTCAAATTCCAATATTCAATCGTTAAAAAAGCCCATGGCAAGCAGAGACTATTACAATATTTTAAACGTATCCAAATCAGCCTCCCAGGATGAAATCAAGAAGGCCTATCGCAAGCTGGCCATGAAATACCATCCAGACAGGAATCAGGGAAACAAGGACGCAGAGGCCAAGTTCAAAGACATCAGCGAGGCCTATGCTGTCCTGAGCAACCCGGAGAAAAGAAAACAGTATGACATGTTTGGTGCGGAGGGCTTTCAGCAGAAGTACTCCCAGGAGGATATTTTTCACGACTTCGATTTTTCCAGTATCTTTAAGGAATTTGGGTTTGGTGGAAGAGGGAGAGGCCAGAACATATTCAGCCAGATATTCAGGAGTCCAGGCCAGGGGCAACACGGAGGAGGTCCCCGCTTTGAGTCTTCCTATGGGGGATTTGGCGGGCAGCCCCGTATGGCAAAGGGGCAGGATCTGCTCTATGAATTGTCCATAACCCTTGAGGAGGCTGCCACAACGACACAAAAAATTGTGGCCTATCAGTCCGGCAGCGGTCAGGAAAAGGTATCCGTGAAAGTCCCCGGGGGCATTCAAACCGGCAAGAAATTGAGGATACCCGGGAAGGGGCAACCAGGGTTCAACGGGGGTCCCAAGGGCGACCTCTACATCCGCATCAAAACCATGGATCATCCGCTGTTCAGGCGAGAGGGGGATGATCTCTATATGTCCAGGGAAATCAAATACTCCGATGCCCTTCTTGGGACGGAGATAGAGGTCACCACCATTGATAAGAAGACCATCAGACTGAAGATACCCCCGGCAACCCAGAGCAATGCCAAATTCAGGCTCAAGGGCTATGGCATGCCCCATATGAAGGGAAAGGGGCGTGGAGATGCTTACGTCCAGGTCACCATTGCCGTACCAAAGAAACTGAACAAAAAGCAGAAGAACCTGGCAAAAGAACTCTCTGAAACGGGATTATAGATGCGTGCCTTGTCGGTTTTTTCAGGCGGTCTGGACAGCATGCTCTCGGCCCAAGTCTTACGGGAACAGGACATAGATGTTCTGGCCCTTTTTTTTGAAACCCCCTTTTTCAGCTCCACAACGGCCAGGAAATCCGCAGCAACCATTAACCTGCCCATTGAAATCATTGATATCACCAAGGATCACCTGGGAATCGTAAAAAAGCCAAAGCACGGATACGGCGGAAATATGAACCCCTGCATTGACTGTCACGCCATGATGCTCCGCAAGGCGGGTGAGATGCTGGAGGAGAAGGATGCACGTTTTCTCATCACAGGAGAGGTCCTGGGTCAAAGGCCCATGTCACAAAACCGGCAATCCCTGGCCACTGTGGCCTCGGAGAGCGGGTTTGAGGGTCTGATCCTTCGCCCCCTGTCCGCCAAACGGCTACCCATCACCATCCCCGAGGAAAAGGGATGGGTGAACAGGGACTTGCTGAAGGGATTCAGCGGCCGGTCCCGAAAACCACAGATGGCCCTGGCCCTGGCCTTCAATGTCAAAGAGTACCCGTCCCCTGCAGGTGGTTGTCTCCTCACGGACAAAGAGTTTTCCCGGCGCTTGCAGGACCTCTTTACCCATGAGACCAAACGGGAGATTCGGGATATTGAACTTCTCAGAGTGGGGCGTCACTTCAGGCTGAATCCCCAAACAAAGCTGATTGTGGGAAGAAACAGGTCGGAGAACCAGGCCATCCGTGACCTGTTCAGGGAAGGAGACGCCCTCCTGTGGTCGGATGGGATCCCCGGTCCAACGGTTCTTTTGGTCGGAGAACGGTCACCTGCACTGGAGTCCCAGGCCGCTGTTTTTACCGCATCCTACAGCGATACCGCGGATCATGAGACGTGTGAAATCATTATTTCGGATGGGGGGAATGAGCGGGGGCTTGAGGCGGAATCAAGGGAAAAGGATGCGTTCAAGGAGTACATGGTTTAAAAATGCCCCGCGGAGAGACTTGTCGACGAGCCTCTCGGCCATGAGCCCTTCGGCAGTGAGCTCAGGGTCGAACTGCTCGAGGCCGAATGGCTCAAGTCGTGTCGCCGCGGGGCATTTTTACTGTCTCAGGAGCCTTTGAATAAAGGATTTTTTCTTCATCGCTTCAACTTTTTCCCGGTGACGTTTTATCTCGTTTTCCTGCACGTGGATTTGCACCTGCACCTTTTGTCGTCTTTCCTCCAGATCATGGATTTTCATCTCCAGATCAAGGATCTCCAGTTTCTCCTGCCTGGTGATATCGCCTGCCTGGAGGGCCGTTGTTTTCTCAAAGAGTTGTTGCTTTTCCCGATCAAGCCCTGAAAGGATCTCCTGTTGGGAGCGGATGTGCGACTCACTGGCGGCAACTTTTCCCAGAAGAGCTTTCTCCTTTTCCATGGTAAAGAACAGGAGAATAAAGGCGATGGCACAAAGGACCAGGATCACCGCGATGATCTTCAACGCCTTTCCCAGTCCCGAGGCAGCAAGGCTTCCCGAATGCCTCAGACCCCCGAACATATCAAGAAAGGAGTCCTTTTTGGTATAAGTCAGCCCGCCGCCTTCTACCTGGTCCCTGAGAGAGCCGATTGTGTCGGTCAGGGTTTCCAAATGGGTTTCCAGTTCACGCCCCAGGTCCCCTATGGTGCATCTCTCATTCAGCTCCTGGTCAGGGTTTTGCAGCCGCAGGGAGATCTCATTGATCTCCCCCAGGACCGCTTCAGTGTCAATTTCATCCACAAACTTGCCCGGAAACCGGTCCTTGAGGGCAAGGATGTCCTCCTTGAGTCCGTCGATCTGGGAGTGCATGCTGCTGCCGATCTTTTTGAGGAAAGATGCTTCGCAGAGGTATGCGTTGCCGAGACACAGCAGGTGGGCCCCGTTCCTGATTTCTCTAAGGCCTCGGAACTGGTCGGGCTGGTTTGGATCCATATGCGTCCCTTTGTTTGGTGTCTCCCTCTAAGCCTTTTCAATACGAACGGCACACACCTTGTATTCAGGTATCTTTGCAATGGGATCGAGCGCCGGATTGGTCAGCACATTGGCCGCTGCATCAGAATAATGGAAGGGGATGAAGACGGTCCCCTTAAAGGCCTTTTCCGAGATCCTGGCCTTGGCCTGAATTTCCCCCCTCCGTGATGCCACTTTGATCATGTCCCCGTCCTGTATCCGGTAATCGTCGGCATCCTGGCCTGAGATCTCCACGAAACACTCGGGGTCAAGTGCATTGAGATCCGGGGTTTTCATGGTCATGGTCCCCGTGTGGTACTGGGCAAGAACCCGGCCCGTTGTGAGGAAGATGGGAAAGTCTTCATCCGGTACCTCGTCCGGAGGCAGATACTCTATGGGATGAAAGACCCCAAGTCCGCAGGTGAATTGATCCACATGGAGGCAGGGGGTTCCAGGATGATCCGTGCCGGTACAGGGCCAGTGGATGTCCTCCTTCTCCAGTCGGTCATAGTTGATACCGCAATAGGAGGGGGTTACCCGGGAAATCTCTTCCATGATGGCCCGGGCATTTTCATATTCCATGGGATATCCCATACGGGAGGAGATATCCGCGATGATTTTCCAGTCATCCCTGGCCTCTCCCGGCGGTTCAACGGCCTTACGCACGCGCTGCACCTTTCTTTCCGTGTTGGTAAAGGACCCGTCCTTCTCTGCGAAGGCCGCAGAGGGTAGAACCACGTGGGCCAACTTTGCGGTTTCCGTCAGGAATATGTCCTGGACCACCAGGAATTCCAGGTTGGCCAATGATTTTTCTGCATGGGTGAGATCAGGATCAGATACCATGGGGTTTTCACCGATAACATACATGGCCTTGAGATCTCCCTTGTAGGCCAGTTCCATCATTCCCGTGGCTGTCAGCCCCGGCTTCTCGGGGAGGGTGTCCACACCCCAGGCCTCGGCCATACGGTTTCTGACTTCAGAATCATCCACCTTCTGATATCCGGTGTAGACATTGGGGAGTGCCCCCAAGTCGCAGGCACCCTGGACATTGTTCTGGCCCCGGAGGGGATTGACACCGCCCCCCTTCACGCCCACGTTTCCGCAGAGCATGGCCAGGTTGGCCAGGGATTTTACATTGTCGACACCCGTGGTGTGCTGTGTAATGCCCATGGCATACAGGATGGAGGCGGCAGGGGCCTTTGCATAGAGGCGGGCCGCTTCAACAATCTGATCTTTTGGAATGCCGGTAATTTGCTCCACATATTCCGGGGTATATTTTTCCAGACCGGCCTTCATATCATCCAGTCCCACGGTGCGTCCGTTCACATATTCTTCATCATAGAGGTTCTCTTTGATGATGACGTGCATCATTCCATTGATCCAGGCGACGTCGGTCCCCAGGTTTTGCCTCATCCAGAGAGTGGCAAAAGAGGCAATGGGTATTTTTCGCGGATCCGCCAGGATGAGCTTGGCCCCCTTTTGTGTGACCGCCCTTTTCACATAAGAAGAAAGGACCGGATGGTTTTCCGTGGTATTGGATCCGGTGATCAGGAGCACATCCGAGTCTTCGATATCCCTGATGGGGTTCGTCATGGAGCCACTTCCAAAAGCTGCGGCCAGACCGGCCACGGTGGAAGAGTGTCAGAGCCGTGCACAGTGGTCTATACTGTTCGTGCCGATAACGGCCCTTGTCCACTTCTGGGCCAGATAATTCTCCTCATTGGTGATCCTGGCACTGGAGAGGACACCGATGGCGTCAGGGCCCTGCTGGTCTTTGATCCTGGACAGCTTGTCAGTGATAAGATTCAGTGCTTCATCCCAGGAGGCCTCACGAAAATCTCCATTTTCCCTGATCAAGGGTTTTTTGAGTCTGTCGGGGTGGTGGATAAAATCATAGCCGAAGCGGCCCTTGACACAAAGGCTTCCGTAGTTGGGCCCCACATCCTCAACCCCCGTGATCTTCCGGATCTTGTTGTCTTTGACGTGGAGATAGAGCTGGCAACCGACCCCGCAATAGGCGCAGGTGGTGCGCACCTTTTTCACTTCGCCGGTTGTGCGCTCCCGCTGGAAATCTTCCTTGGAAACAAGGGCTCCCACGGGGCAGGCCTGAAGGCACTCGCCGCAGAAGACACAGTCCGACTGGATATAGGGCCGGTCCCCGGCGGTTACGATTTTGGATGCAATACCCCGGTACCCATAGGAAATGGCACGATTGACCTGTACATCATTGCAGGCCTGGACACACCGCCCGCACATCACACAACGGGAAAAATCACGGACAATGAAGGGATTGACGTTTTCAATGGGGTGGCGCGGCTCACTGGGTTCGAAGCGGGTTGTCTTTACCTGGTATCGAACGGCCAGGTCCTGGAGACGGCAATCCCCGTATGCAGGGCACAGGTCCTGGTGTTCCTCGGCTTCCATGGACTTGAGCTGGAAGTCTGTCCAGGAATCCATATTCAGCTCCTGGACAAGGCAATTGTGATGCCCCGAGGCAAGGAGCAGTTCTATGTTGAGACGACGGGCCTTGAGCACAGCAGGGGATTCGGTCCGAACCACCATTTTGTTCCCGGCCGGAGCTGCACAGGAGGCCACGAGGGCCCTGGCCCCCTCGACTTCCACAACACAGATGCGGCAGGCGCCGGTGTGGGGCGCCCCTTTCAAGTAGCAGAGGGTAGGGATATCAATACCATTTCGCTGAGCCACCTGGAGAATGGTTTCTCCCGGGGTGAATGTGAATTCGTGGCCGTCTATTACCACGATGTTATCAGAAGCCGCTTTTTCCACCTGATTTTTCTCCTTCAATTTTGCTTTCATTTGGATAGATCATTATTATAATATGGTAAATAAAACAGAGTCAATTTGGCTCAAACAGGGAACCGTTATGAGAACGGAGCAAGGAACCATAGAACAGACCGAACGCAACAGGGCACAGGTGCGTATTGAAAGAAGCGCCTCATGTTCCCAATGCGAGTCCCGGGGCGCCTGCCAGACCGTGGGCAGCAAGTCCATGGTGATCGATGTTTCCAATTCTCTTCACGCAAAGGTCGGGGACCGCGTCGAGATCGGCGTGCCCACGCACTCCTTCTTGAAACTTGCCCTTCTGGTCTATCTCCTCCCCGTCGTAGCACTCATCATCGGGGCCTTACTGGGGGAGGCCTGGGGCCACTCTTTGGGCCTGGAGCGTTCTCTGGCTGCCGTACTGGTCGGCGGCATCACCATGGGGCTGACCTTCACCATCCTGAGAAGGTTCGATCGAAGCGCCAGGGAGAAAAAGGATTACCAGCCCATCATGACACGCATCATCCTCAGTGCAGAATCCCTTTCATACGACGATAACAGATAAGCCCGCACTGCAGGCAGCGTTTGGCCTCAGTGACCGCCTGATCCTCCGGCAGGGCCAGGGCAATTTCCGCTGATGGATCCGTGATCTGCTCCTCCCGGGGGAGTTCAGGAACAATGGCCCTGGGGACCTGTGGAACCGGTTCCAATTGATCCAGGCTCAATACCTGGGTGAACTTTCTGATCATGTGCTGAGGAGGCGCAACGGGCTCTCCTGTCAGAAAGCGTTGCAGAGAGTTGGCGGCCCTTCGGCCGGCGCCGATGGCCTCAACTACCGCCTTGTAGTCACTGGCCGCTTCACCGGGTCGAAAGATGCCCATGTCCTGCTCTGCAAAGGGGCCCGAGTAAGGGATGAGCGTTTCCCAGACCCATTCTTCAGACGCACTCCCGGATTCTTCCTGGTCTTCCCTGGTCTGGGGCACGTAGATCAGCTCAGGAAAACGTCCAGTCCCGGTGAGCAGCATGTCCATTGCCAGCGATTCCCCGGATTCCTCGGCCAGGCCCGACACCTCCACATGGGTGAGCTTGGTACCCTGGCCGATCATTTTAGTGAGGGCCGATTCAAACCGGAATTGAATCCCCTGTGCCTCGGCATCTTTCAAAGCGTCTTCGGAAAAGGGGGCGTGTTCCCGGGGGGACCGCAGGACCATATGCACCGTTTCTGCCCCTTCTTTGAGGCAGGTGAGGGCAGTCTCCAGACCTGCACGACCTCCACCCAGGATCATAATGCGTTTTCCGGACCCGGGGTTTTGGCCTGTCTTCCGGTAAGCGATAAAATCGATCAACAGGTGCACACCGGGAAGTGTCTCTGTCAGCGTGTCCCGGGAGAAGGATGACATGTGGGTATCCCATCCCCCTGTGGCAATGAGTACCCCGGAGTAACCTTCCTTCAAAAGCGAATCAATGGCGAAGTCGGTTCCCAGGCGTTGGTCGGTGACGGCCTGCACCCCCGCATCCAAAATGCCTTCTATTTCATATTCGATGATATTCCTTGGCAGGCGGTTTTCAGGGAGACCGGTCCAGAGTAATCCTCCCAGCCGTGATGTGGCTTCATAGAGGGTGGTATCATGGCCCAGGCGATTGAGAAAATAGGCCGCTGTAAGACCCTCGGCGCCGCCGCCCACGACCGCCACCCTGTGCTCGCTCCGGGGAGCCTGGGGAACGTGAATGCGCTTTCCGGATTTCATCTCATAGTCGGATGCAAAACGTTTCAGGGGGTTGATGGCAACGGCTTCATCCACCAGATTCCGGCGGCATTCAAATTCACAGGGATGCACGCAGATGCGACCGCAGACCGCGGGGAAGGGGTTGGTTTCCTTAATGACCCGAACGGCCTCGAGATAATGCCCTTCTGCAATTTCACGGATATAGGAAGGGATATCAATACCGGCCGGACAGGCCCTTTGACAGGGTGCAGTGCACTCCTCTGTGGTATATTCCCCCATGAACTTCCGGGTATAGGAAGAGAGGGTGATG